>JAHFQF010000078.1:4325-9896 GCA_023266435.1 Legionellales bacterium
ATCGCTGCCCCCTAATGAATCGCTTTCTCGATAGCCCCAAGCCCAGTTTTTATTTTCATAACATTTGTCTGTTGTGACGACGACTATCGCACGGGCAGTATCTACCTCTAAGAGAGCATCCAATACATGCAAAGTACCCATGACATTGGTTGCATAGGTCCCTTTGGGGTCAGCATAGGATTGTCGAACCAAAGGTTGTGCTGCCAAATGAAAGACTACATCTGGCTGAACTTTCGATACGTAGCTTGCAACCTGCTCCGCATCACGTAGATCGCCAAAATGGCTGTGTGCTAGAAAATTTTTTAGTCCAACTTGAGTATAAAAATTATCTGGACCTTCGGGTGGCAATGCAAAGCCATGCACTTTTGCACCCAAGAGACTTAACATCAAGCTGAGCCAGCCACCTTTAAAACCAGTATGACCTGTAACTAATACAACCTTATCTTGCCAAAAAGTTGTCATCATCACCAAACCTTCCAAGGTGCCTGATCTGAGGCCCATAATTGATTAAGATACATTTGATCTCTTAATGTATCCATGGGGTGCCAAAAAGTGTCATGCTTATAGGCAGCTAGTTGACCTTCATTAGCCAGGGTTTCTAAAGGCTCTTGCTCCCAAACTGTTTTATCATCTTTAATAAAATCAAAGACTCCGGGTGAGAGCACAAAGAAACCACCATTAATACGCCCCCCATCTCCTTTGGGTTTTTCTTTAAAGGACTGCACCTTCACGCCATCCAAACTTAATACGCCAAATCGACCTGGTGGATAAGGAGCAACCAAGGTTGCCAGCACATCTTGCTGCTGATGAAACGCCAGCGTTTTCATTGGATTCACATCTGAGACACCATCACCATAAGTAAAAAAGAAATGGGGCTCATCTTGCACATACTGGGCGATTCTTTTAAGTCTCCCACCTGTCATCGTATCTAAACCCGTATCCACCACGGTGACTTTCCAGTCTTCAGCTTGATTATGATGGACTTTAAAAGAATGGTTCGCCAAATCATAAGTCACATCAGAGTGATGGATACTATAATTTGCAAAGTATTCTTTAATCAAATAGCCTTTATAACCACAACAAATAATAAACTCATTGACACCACACATCGCATAAGTTTTCATCACATGCCAGATAATCGGCTTGTCGCCGATTTCAATCATGGGCTTTGGTTTGTTCATCGTTTCTTCGCTGAAACGAGTCCCGTAGCCCCCTGCTAAAATAACCGCTTTGACCATACCCTAGTCCCCTAACAAATGAACTTATGCTATCATGTTTGCGTACTTCATTCACCTGTACTCAATAGAGCACATTAATGGCATTTTATTTTTCTAAGATACTATTTTAATCCATTTTGTTTTTGAAGATTTTTTTATGGATCAAGCTAACCAAAAAAAGTTGGGTAACTATAAAATATTATTGTGCGGCGGTAATGGTTTCATTGGGAAAAATTTAAGCCGCCTACTTGCTGAGCAGGCAGAAATCATTGTCGCTGGCAGAAATCTCCCACCTAATGATTGTGATAAAAAAATACACTGTGCGACAGTGGATTTTAATGATTTATTACAAGTAAAAGAATTACTAAAAACTTACCAACCAGATATTATCATTAACTTGATAGCCCAAGTCACGGCTGAAAGATCGCTCTCTCTCTTTCCCAGTATGCTAGAAACCAATCTCAATCCCCTATTAACGCTTTATGACGCAAGCACTGTTTGCACATCACTGCGCTTAGTCATTCAGATCGGATCATTAGAAGAGTATGGCGATATTCCTGTGCCTTTTAGAGAAGAGCAACGCGAGCAACCCGCCTCCCCCTATGCACTCAGTAAACAGCTTGCTACCAATACAGCCATGATGCTACATCGTAATTTTAATTTCCCTACGGTCGTATTACGCTTAGCCAACCTATTTGGCCCGCATCAAGCCTCAAACAAATTAATCCCCTATCTGGTAACGCAGCTATTAAAAAACTCAGACATAGCACTTACCTCTGGCGAGCAAAAACGAGAGTTTTTGTATGTAGATAGACTCGCAGAAATCATTAAAAGTGTCATTGAGCAACCAGATTCATTCATAGGACAAATCCTTAACCTAGGCAGCTCTGTTTCTTATTCGATTAAAGAAATTGCTTTGGCTTGTAAAGCCTATCTCAACTCTTCATCAAACATTGTATTTGGTGCGCTACCCGATAGACCGAATGAAATGCCAGACATGCGCTGTAGCTCAAACAAATTTTTTCAGCTATCAGGTCACAAAATTCGGGATACTTTTTTAAGTGACTTAAAAAACTTCCTCACGACTCATTCATTTACAAAGGAAACCTCATGAAATATCTCATTACTGGTGGATGCGGTTTTTTAGGCAGTAATATTGCAGCACATTTGTTGCAACAGAAACATGAAGTCGCTGTCATTGATAATTTTTTCCGAGTCGGCGCTGAAAAAAATCTACAAAGGCTATATGCGCTTTCTGTAGGGAATTTTAATTTTCACAAAGCCGATGTACGCAATGCATACGAATTAGAGCCCATTATTGAACAATATCACCCAGATGTGATATTTCATTTCGCAGGCCAAGTGGCCATGACTACCTCAATAAAAAATCCTTATCTTGATTTTGAGATCAATGCGAAAGGCACTTTAAATATATTGGAATGCGTTAGAAAATATTGCCCAACAGCCATTGTCTGCTACTCTTCCTCCAATAAAGTCTATGGGGATTTTTCAGATATTACTTTTTATGAAGACAGCTCAAGATACTATGCCAAAGGTTACGAAGCAGGGTTTGACGAATCTATCGCACTAAGCTTTCACTCTCCTTATGGATGCTCCAAAGGATGCGCCGATCAATACATGTTAGATTACGCCAGAATCTATGATTTGAATACGATTGTTTTAAGACATTCTTCTATTTTTGGCACGTATCAATATGGCACCATTGATCAAGGATGGGTCGCCTGGTTCTGCCAAAAAGCATTAGAAACCAAACAAAACCCTAACACGACCTTTACCATTTGCGGCAATGGCAAACAAGTTCGTGATGTTTTATTTGTGTCTGATCTAATTGACTGCTATCAAGCGGCAATACAAAATATTCATCAAACCAAAGGTCAAGCATTTAATATTGGTGGTGGGGTTTCAAATAGTCTTTCTTTGCTCGAATTATTTAATTTACTGAATAAACACCTGAATATTACTTTAAACCCGCAGTGCCAACCTTGGCGACAATCGGATCAAAAAGTATTCATCGCTAATACGCAAAAAGCCGCTCAATTGTTTTCATGGCAGCCCAAAACAGATAAATTAACTGGGATCATTAAAATGCTTGAATGGATGACTGCGATAGAGGGGTCTTCAATTGCCTCCATTAGTTAGTATATTAATTCCCGTCTACAATCGTGAAAAGATTATCGAGCAGACTATTCAATCTGCTCTCAATCAACATTACGATAATGTTGATATTATCTTAGTAGACAATTGCAGTACAGATAGCACCTATGAAATCTTAAAAAGCTATCAATCTCGCTACCCGAATATTCGGATTGCGCGTAATGACTCTAACCTGGGTCCAGTAAAAAATTGGGTCGCGTGCCTAAATCTTGCTCAAGGAAAATACATTAAATTTCTCTGGTCTGATGATCAAATTTTCCCAGATTATCTTTCACACTGCGTAGAGGCCTTTGAAAAAAATCCAAAAATTGGCTTTGTCTACACTCAAACAATTTTAGAAGAAAAGCTCACCCGAAAAGCAATCTATCGCTTTGGGCCCTCAGGCGAATATCCTAGCATTGATTTCATTAAATCTCATATTTTAGGTACGAAGTCAGTGCCTGTTTCCCCAGGTTGCGCGCTATTTAGAAAAATAGATGTTGAAAAAAATCTATTGGTTGATCTTCCTAATGAGCATGGCTTAATTTTTAGCCAGTATGGCGCAGGTAATGACCTACTTTTGTTTTTGTTAACCGCACATCAATACTCACATTTTTATTATATTGATCTGCCTTTATCTTTATTTACTTCACATGCAGATTCACTCACAGTGAAACATCGACTAGAGCGTTTTTATTATTACTCAAAACTCTGGTTCCTGAAGCAATATCACTATCATACACTCTATCAAACTTTAGCATTGCGACTAAAACTCAGTAGCTATCATGCTTTAGTTAATGAAAAGATTTCTTTATGGTCTATCCTAAGCACTCTGCCGAATTTCTTTCTATTAATTAAGAACAGAATGCTGAAGCGTTTTAATTAACACCGCATTCTCAATTCCTTCTTCCAGACTGATTGCGCATACTTTTTTCAAATTGCCTTAAATTGGCTGGCTCTCCACGCATCTCCATTTTTTGAAAAGCAGTCTTTGCTTTTGGCATGCAGATCCAAAGTAAGAAGTAAATAAGGATACCTGAGCCATGAAAAATGACCGCAAGCACAAATGCGACTCGAACTAACGCTGGCTCCCAGCCAAAATACGTGGCAATTCCTGATGCCACCCCGGCGAGCATGGCATCATCTGGATTACGATATAATTTCCTCTTCATCATAGGTTGCATCATGGATTCCGCCTCTTCTTCTTTTTCTGATATCCCAAAATCAGACACCGTCCCCATGTCTTTCATTACTTTTTCCACATCCTTAAGCGTAATCACCTGGAGTTTATTTGCCTGAAGTATCTTAGTGAATTGCTCTGCGATCCGCGCCTCAATATCTGCATAGACCTCTGCCCCATAACTTTGTGAAGCAAAATGTTGCTGAATGGCATCCAAATACCGCTCAAGTACCTCATAGGTACGCTCATCTACATAAAAAATTTGTGAGGCTAATGTGATATTGATTGTTTTATTCATGATTTTTCACCAATTGATTCATAGAGTTATTCAGTGCTTGGAAACTTTCGATCAGTAACTTTACTGTGTTTTCCCCTTTATGGGTTAACTTGTAATATTTTCTAGGGGGGCCTTCGTGGGATTCAACCCAACTATAACTCACCAATTCATTTTCTTTTAATCTACCTAAGATCGGGTATAAAGTTCCCTCAACAACAATCAAATTAAAGTCCTTTAACTTACCCAAAATATCGGAGGCATACATCTCGGTTTTTGCGATAGTAAGCAAAACACTAAACTCCAAAATGCCTTTACGCATCTGAGCTTGGATATTGTCTATGTAGTTATTATTTTCTTTCATCATAATGCATACTATAACGCACACTACTTTGTATTACAAGGTACCTGGTTAAAGGAATTCGTGCATTGACACGAAGTTAATAAAGTGACATCATGCGCTCCCAATCACAATAGGGCTCCCACACTCAGATCGTGCTTTGCGTAAGCCCCTTGTCACTTCTCGAGGTTTTAGAACATGCATCTTTTACATAATCCTCTTACGTGGGCTCTTTCTAAAGGAGCTCAGTATCTCTTATGGCCACTACACGCCACTCTGGGTAAATTACCTAGGATGTTAATATGCCCGTACCTTCGACAAAGAGCAGATGGGTGGCTCTATACCCAGTACCAAGAGGCAAATGCTCGTGTGTTGGTAACAGACTTGACTGATACTTTTACACTGA
>JAHFQF010000079.1 GCA_023266435.1 Legionellales bacterium
AATTTTGGGCCAATTTGAAATCAAAAATAAAAAGCATTATTTCTCAGTGTCTCTCTCTTGCGGACGCCGTAGATTTAGCCTTTAGAGGTGCGATCATTTGAATTTTAATCGACTATATATCGTAATTTCAATCTGGAAGGATAAGTTGGGAAGATTTATACTTAAGTGAACTCCAAGTAATGAGTCAATTTATGAAAACAATCAGACAGCCTGCTGTCAGCGGTCAGTTTTACCCTAACGACCCTGCAACACTGCAAACGCTAGTCCAGCAATATTTGCAGCAGGCCTCCACCACAGACTGCACAATTCCCAGAGCACTCATCGCGCCGCATGCTGGGTATATTTACTCAGGAGCGGTGGCTGGTGCGGCATATGCTTGTTTAGATCAAGCCAAAGCAAGAATACATCGGATTGTACTCTTAGGCCCTGCTCACTTTGTGCATTTGACTGGTTTAGCGTTACCTTCAGTAGATTACTTTGCAACCCCTTTAGGCGACATCCGGATTGATGACGCGATGCGCCAGGAGGCGCTACAATTACCCGGGGTGATACTTTCTGATGCGGCGCATGAGAAAGAACATTCTCTAGAGGTGCAACTCCCTTTTTTACAGATATTGTTTAATGAGTTCAGCATATTACCCATCGCTGTGGGACATTGTGCCCCAGAAGCGATTGCAACGCTATTAGCAGGGTTTGTTGACGATCCTCACACGCTGATAGTGATTAGCTCTGATTTAAGCCACTATCATGCATACGAAGAAGCCAAGCAGTTGGATTTGGCGACATCAGAGGCTATTTTAAATATGCGCTTAGAAAAAGTGCAATCTGCGGGAGCTTGTGGTGCAGTGCCTATTCGTGGGTTGTTGGCTTGCGCCAAGGTGCGTCATTGGCACAGCCGCCTAATTGCCTTATGTAACTCTGGAGATACCGCGGGCCCTAAAGATCGAGTAGTGGGTTACGGAGCATATCATTTTTATGAGTAATCTGATGTTGACGGTAGAAGAACAAAAGATTTTATTACAATTGGCGCGTCTTGCATTAGTCGCTGCTATCAAAGAAAAGAAACATTTGCAGTATGATAAGCAGTCCCTTCCAGCATCGTTTTTGGAAATGGGGGCTTCTTTTGTCACCCTAAAAAAAAATCATCAATTACGAGGTTGCATCGGGACTCTTGCGGCGCATCAATCACTGGTGACTGATGTTTTAGAGCATACTGTGCAAGCCGCATTGTCTGATCCCCGATTTCCGCCAGTCACAGTTTCTGAGTTGTCTGATATTATGATTTACATTTCTGTATTAACTCAGCCAGAGGCACTTGTTTTTCATTCGGAGCAAGATTGTATTGGGCAACTCAGAGTGGGCATTGATGGCGTTATTTTGTCTGACAAAGGGCATAGAGGTACATTTCTGCCTAGTGTGTGGGAGGAGTTACCTAATCCTCAGGATTTTTTTTCACACCTAAAAAATAAAGCTGGATTTCAAAAAAATTACTGGTCTGAGACAGTGAGTGTGCAACGATATCAGGTGCAGTATCTTGCAGAGGATGGGATTATCTAGGTAAGCGTTAATAGTAAACACTTCTCCGAGTATCACAACCGTTACCTACCTAAGGGATTAAGGAAAGAGACATGCAATTATGGGGGCTTAAAACCATCAGTGCTCTAGATGTCTGGAGTATTGAGCATGTGTTAACAGGGATTACGATTGGCTCTTTAGTGGCCTGGAGTTCACGTCAAGACAAAGAGTCAGATAAAAAACTTGTCCAACGTTTAGAACTCTATAAATTATTATTCATTGCCTACCTATGGGAGTGTATTGAGCATTATTTAGAGGTGGGTTTAGCTGGAGATGCGGTCGCTGAGTGGTTTCAAGGAGTAGAGCATTGGACAAACCGTCTTATTACCGATCCATTGTGTGTGCTATTAGGTTACGTACTATACAAACGCTATACTTATTTACGTATTCCCGCCCGCATTTTTAGTTGTTTGTGGTTAATAGTTCATATTTTTGTGTTTCCGCATAG
Source organism: Legionellales bacterium (assembly GCA_023266435.1). Lineage (GTDB taxonomy): Bacteria > Pseudomonadota > Gammaproteobacteria > Berkiellales > Berkiellaceae > JAHFQF01. Next base: position 2,024 of record JAHFQF010000079.1, read on the forward strand.
TATGTATTTGCATACCTAGAGGGATCTGAGTTGATTGGCTGTTTGGATTGAAAGATAATAGTTCTTTTGATTCAACAAGATTGGTGGTTAACTTGCTTACTATATGGAAGAATTTAAAAGGGAGCTTGGTGTTTTTATTTTTACTGCTCCACACTTTATTCTACGCCCTACCCTTATATTTTTCTTGTTTGGTTCGTTTAGTGCTGCCTTATCGATTTTTTATTCAATATATATTCCCAATCAACACTAAAATTATTGCAGCTTGGGTGCACACTAATAATTGGATGATACGTCATTTGTTAAAAACAAAGATTCGAGTTATCCATGAAGATCCTTTGTACTTAGACAAATGGTATGTATTAAGTTGTAATCATCAAAACTGGTTTGATGTATTGGCTGTCTTTTGGGCTGCACAGGGAAAGATACCTTTTACTAAATATTTTGTTAAACACAGTATTAATTATTATCCCTTGTTACAATTAAGTATTTGGGCTTTAGATTGCCCTGCCATGAAACGCTATACTAAAGAGCAAATGGAAGCCAATCCTAAGCTTCGCACTAAGGATTTAGAAACAGCCAATAAAGCGTGTGAAAACATGGCGTTTCAGCCAACTTGTATGATGAATTTCACAGAGGGTACGCGTTTTAGTGAAAAAAAACATGCTAAACAGCACTCTCCCTATCAACACCTATTAAAACCTAAAGCAGGCGGTATTGCTTTTGTGATTAAGGCGCTGGGGGAGAAATTAGCCGGTGTATTAGATATTACCATCGCTTATCCTAGTCATAAAGTAAACTTCTGGCGGTTTCTCTGTGGGGAAATTAAAGAGGTTATTTTACATACAAAGCTGCGCCCTATTCCGTCCGCGTTTTTGCAGAGGGATTATCAGCAGGATGAGGTTTATAGAGCCCAGTTTAAACAGTGGTTAGATGACATCTGGCTTGAAAAAGATCAACGTATTGAGACGATGATGCGATCCTTATCAAAGGACACCGTGTAAACTTAGACCCCGGAATCTTCGATGTCACTTGATTGGTCTGATCGCAGAGGGAGGGCTATACTCTTAAGCAGATAGGATAAGCTTAAGAGTATCATTCTGATGAAAATCATTTTCTTTGTTCTCCTATTGCTGCTTAACGGTTGCGCGACGCAGCAAGAAGAAGGCGTGCCGTCTAACTCTTTCCCACGCCATAAATTAAATTTTTTATTTAATGAAGGCTTGGTTTTAGATTATTCAGAATTGCATGCAGGCGATTGGCGGACAGTCTATCAAGACGTAAAAGGACGCTATGCTCTCACTGAGTTTATTCCTAAAAAAGAATCTGAATCTAACTGGACTCAAAAATTTACCGTTGCTTTTTATCCAAAGCTTACTATGCCCAAGCAAGCAACCTTAGATCAGGTTAAAGGACTCATTGAGCAATCTACGCCTTGGCCCTGTCTCAAAGAGGCATCTGCTCAAATCCTGGCTCAAACCACCGAAGAAATATTGCTCTCAAAGCAGGGAAAGCAGTGCGATGTACAAGGTAATGAGATCTATCAAGTGATCCGATTAGTAAAAACTGAGCAAGGGGTACACCAGCTCGCTTATCTAGAACGCAGTATACATCCGGATTTACTGAGGGTTGAGCAATACATACAGTATTTAACACAAGCTCAAGTCATTCAGAAAAAAGCCAAAGAAAAAAAATAATGCTGATGTCCTCTCCCAAAGGAGGGGGCATACCCTCTTCTTTAACGTTTTCTGCCCATCCATTAAAACCGTTCAAAGGGTAATGGTGACTCTCGCAGAACTAAGTAGGTTGAGACAAGGTTTGGATGAAAAATAGACGAAAAACGCGCAGCATCTATAAAAGATACGCCGCCGTTCTCACACATAATCGGGTAATGAAATGGCATTCGCCGCCATTTTCATTTTTTCCATAATCACACTTGAACGCTGTTCTATTATCTCTTTCGAGACTTCGCCTTCTGCAAGAAAGCTCTCCCCTACCCAAACACCCAAGTCTTGATTGGCATCAACAAATGGACGCATTAGTTCATTGTAACGTTTAAAAGCCACGGAATAATCACCTTCTGCTGACTTTAATTCACCCGCTAAGATATAAGCCCCGACAATGGCCAAACTAGTACCCTGGCCAGACAATGGCGAAGCACAATAACCAGCATCGCCCAGCAATGCGACACGACCTTTAGTCCAGGAGTCTATTTTTAGCTGGGCCATGACATCAAAATAGAAATCATCACTATCATTAATTAGATCGAGTATCTTATTCGACGCCCATCCCAGATCACAGAACCAGTCTCTAAGACACTTTTTTTGTTCTTTTTCATTGGCGATACCACTTAATGCTTTCTTTGATCGAAACGCAAAAGTTGCAAATGCTCTATCAGGATCTTTATCGCTAACCATACTGATTAATTTTTGATCTTTTTCGAATAAGACTTGAATTCTATTGAGATTTAAATAATTTGGTATACTAAAAACGCTGATGTAAGAACCTAGATTGAAGAGCTGGCAATCTTCGTCTGAAAAGGTCATCCCTCTAGCCGACGAGTGTAATCCATCGGCTGCCATCACCAGATCATAGCGCTCGATGTGGCCATCCTTAAAAGTCACTTCGACAACCTGATCCTTTTGCGTAAGGCTTATGATTTCTTTATGGAAATGGCACGGTACGTCAGGGATGGCTTTTAATAAAATATTAACTAATTCACCGCGAACGATCTCGACATCATCGCCTTCTCTGAAACCAGCTTTTTCACCGTGTTCCTCTGATAGAGTTTGACCATCAGCATCCACATAGCGCGTTGACAATAGCGATGTGCGCTTTGCATATATATCATCATATATACCCATTTTTTTGACAATATCTGCCGCAATACCACGAATGTCTATGGCGTATCCACCCGTTCTTAATTGTTTGCTTCTTTCTATTAGGGTTGGATTGAAACCATATTTTTTTAGCCAATAGCAAATCGTAGGGCCGGCTATGCTAGCGCCTATAATGAGTATTTTGCGGTTGTGATTCATATTTAGCCTTTATTTATAGTTACAATAGTGACTTGAATATACCAATATACTCAATATATCGGGGTAAGTCAGGATACGTGTGTAGATAGGACTTTTCATACTTCAAACCGCCCAAAACCCCTTCCTCATATAATTTTGCGTCATTTTTATAAAAATGATTTTAGCTCAGCTTACTCAGTTCCTTGGTTTAATGCTTATGACTACCACCCCTATTCCTACACATATAGCACAGAGCCAAGCTAAAGCAGGTAAAGTGTTGTTGCCAAATACAGTCACTAAGATCCCCGCTAATCCCCCAGCCATGCCGCGAATAGACCAATACATGGCCACACGGCTACCCATGGGTTCTTGACAGCTGTCTACAGCCAGGCGATTTAAAGAGCCAAAAGTCATTGAGGAACCGAGTGCTACCCCTAGCATGCCCACTATAAAGGCGTATTCATTTAAATAATAAGCACTGAATAATAAAAACAACGCACTAGCGAAAGCGATAGAAAATCCAAGGTGTAATAACCTTTCTATAGAGGTGCGTGCTAAAGTGTATTTTGCGGCTTTTGCACCCAAGATAAAGCCACTGAACACAACCAATTGCGCTACCCCAAAAAATAATTGGGTGTGTTGATAGGTTTCTATCAAAATAAAAGGACTTTCAACAATCCACGCAAAAAATCCCATCACCAGGATACAACTAGAGCCCGTATAGCGCATAAAGTGTTTGTTTTTTAAAATCGACCAATAATCTTGCGTAATCTTCCTGAGATTGATCGGAACAGGTTTAGGATTTGTTTCAGGCATAGAAACTGAGAGTGCGCACAGTGAAAACACCCCGATCGCCGCTAAAACATGGAAAATATTGCGCCAGCTGCCCAGGCTTTCAATCAGTGCTCCTAAAATGGGGCCTAAAGCTGGTGCAAGGATAGTAATGGCACCCATCCATGTGAGTAATTGGATAGCCTTTTTTTGCTCAAACAGCTCATGTACCACAGCATATCCTGCGACCAGCACTGTACAAACAGTAGTTCCTTGTAAAAATCGTATATAAGTAAAGGTGACAATGTCATCTGTCAGCGTACAAGCAAGGCTAGATAGAACAAAGATAAGTGCCCCAGATAATAATACTTTTTTCCGACCATAGCGATCAGCCAAGGGGCCTATAAATAGCTGTAAAGAGCCAGACCCAATGAACCAAGCTGCCAATGTATATTGAACCATGTCTTGAGTGGCACCAAAATCACGGGCAATCGCAGGCAATGCTGGCAAATACATATCGGTTGAAAGATACGTTGCCATTTCACATAAGACTAGAAAAAAAGGAAACCATCGTTTTTGTTGTTCAATGTTCATTATGCTACTTCATCCAAACTTTTAACGGGCCGGTCTTAGTCTAACGGCCCTCACACTGTATTTATGAAAATCTTGAAAACTCAAGAATATCCATGACGCTGGTGCGTATTGTATCAAAAGCAGCAAGCTGAGATTGATTAAATTCATTCGCTTCTTGTATGTTACTACCGGGCAATAATAGATATAGCGTATCCCAATGAAAGGTAATGATTTGCTCGGGCGTCAATTGCTGTTTAAGCTGTTCGGCAATGCTTAAAAGCAAATGTATTTTTTCTGCTGGTGTCGGTGTCACAGTTAATGCCAGTGTCAGCGTAATAATCGCACTTTGTAACTTAGAGGATTTTGCGAGACTTAAATAGGACTCATAAAATTGATTAAATTCAGAATTTGAATGAATCAAATTGCTTGAGTTTTCTTTTTTATTAAATAAGTATTGGATACCTTGGCTGCTCAAGTGATAATGGTATAAATTAACCAGGTGTGACTCGGTAGGAACAAACTGTGCTTGGCAGTTTAAGCAATCCGCCTGGATGGCTGTGTCTGAATGCGTCAGCTCACACGATTGACAGTAATACCCTGCCCCAGGCTTATCATGGTCCACCCCCAGATGCTTTAACTCCTCGCGACACTTGGGGCATTGCAAGGTGTTAGCACCGGTGCGAATGAACTGCTGCTCTACTGCTTGATAGGCACAATCAAAATGATGAATTAATGGCTGCTCTATCACGAGATCAGAATGACAGGCCAGACACCCTTCCCTGATTAGTAATTTAATACTTTGACATTGGTGGCATTGATACGCTCTATTGGCTAATGTCTTTGTCAGCAAGCCAATCTGCTCCATGCTGGACAATAAAAGCGGCAACTCTTGATACGTTGAATCCAAGCTATAGCGATACCCTGCTGCATGCTGCCCATCTAGCATTAAATAGAACGATTGTGTTTCTTCTAACCATAGATAAGCTAGCAAAGCGAGCCAGGTATCGTGCCCCAGCATTTCGATGGTCTGGCTGGGCAGCTGGCGCATCTTTTCTATTTTTTGAAACGCTGTCTTTAAAGTAGTGTCATCATCTGCTTTCATCGTGACAATAGGAATGTGTGGATAGTGGCGCTGAAACTCCCCTATCCAATCGGTTGTTTTATGCGGATTGATTAAAATAACATCACTGAGCTCCGGTCTCATTTGTTTTTGCCAGCGCTGTGGCGGTGCACTGATAGTCTCTTCTGAAAAGTAGTTTACTGTGCTGTGTTCGAATTCCGTTTTCATGAAGAACTCTTTCCTTGTAGTTGATCTGCGGGCACGAGATCTTGTATTCCTAATAAAAAGGCATACTCATCTGCTATTTCTTTTAAGTACTCAAAGCGTCCTGAGGCACCCGCATGCCCCGCCTTGGTGTTGGTCTTTAACAAAGTAATGGTGTCGTTAGTCTTATAGCGTCTTAGTTTTGCCACCCATTTGGCTGGCTCCCAATATTGGACTTGGGAGTCATGCAGCCCTGTGGTGACTAGCAAGTGCGGATAAGCCTTTTTCTGTACGTTGTCATAAGGTGAGTACCCTAATATATATTGATAGTAAGTTTTGTCTTCGGGGTTACCCCACTCATCAAACTCCCCTGTTGTCAGAGGGATGTCCTTGTCTAACATAGTGGTGACGACGTCTACAAAAGGCACTGCGGCAATTACGGCTGAAAATAATTCAGGCCGCTTATTCATGACTGCCCCCATGAGTAAACCGCCAGCGCTGCCTCCCATGGCCATGAGTTTTTCTGGGCGCGTGTATTTTTTATTAATGAGATATTCAGCGCAAGCGATGAAGTCATTAAAGCTATTTTCTTTCTTTAGCAACCGGCCTTCTTCATACCAAGGACGCCCTAACTCTTCCCCGCCACGCACATGCGCAATAGCAAAGGTCACTCCCCTATTGAGTAAACTTAAGCGTTCAGAAGAAAACCGAGCTTCTAAGCTAATCCCATACGCTCCGTAGCCATATAATAACAAAGGCTGTGTTGGCGCTGGTGGGAAGTCTTTATGATAGACCAACGAGATAGGGATCAGCTGACCGTCTTTGGCGGGAGCCCAATGCCGCTCCACTTGGTATTTATCTGCATCAAACTCGCCTAACACGGGCTGGACTTTGAGTATTGTTTTGGTCCGCTCTATTAAATCATATGACACAGTTAGATTAGGTTGAGCCATTGAGTTGTATTGATAGCGCAAGGTGGGTTGCTTAGGATCAACATTGACATCTAGCCAAGCGGCATAGCTTTCATCTGGCATGTCGATGGTGTAGCTCACTTGATGGGGTTGTTGATAGTCTAAGACCACAAACTGTGTGAGTCCTTTGGTACGTTGCTGCAATACGAATAAATTATCATAGAGCACTAGGTCTTCTAATAAAGACTCTGAGCTCGTCTTGACTAGCTCTTTCCAATACTTAGGCTCAGGGGTGCTTTCTGGGGTGACCATTAGGCGGAAATTAGGCGCTTGATCGTTACTGAGCACATAAAACTGATGGTTCAAGTGATCAAGTGAGTATTCATGCCCTCTTTGGCGTTCTAAGAAGGTTTTAGGCTGCTCCTCAGGCCTATCAGCGGGGATGAGCTTGTATTCACTGGAGACAGTTTGATGCGCACTGATGAGGATATAATCCCTAGATTGAGTTTTTCCGAGATCTAACGAGAAGGTATCGTCTGTTTCTTCATAGATCAGGGTGTCTTCTTGTTGCCGAGATCCGAGGGTATGTCTCCAGACTTTATCGGGTCTGAGGGTGTCTGGATCTTGCGTGGTATAAAATAAGGTTTGGTCGTTATTGGCCCAGACAAAGTCCCCGGTGGTATTAGCGAGCGTTTCGTGGACTTTCTTGGTGATGGCATCCTCTATGATAATGGTATAAACCCTGCCGCCTTGTGTATCATAAGAGTATGCTAGCTTTTGTTCATTTTCACTGAAATCAATATTACCGATATTAAAATACTCATGTCCTTTAGCCAATACATTGGCGTCCAGATAGACTTGCTCAGGGTTTTTCAGGTCTTGGTATTTACGACAATAAAACGGGTATTCGAGTGTGGCTTCATAGCGTTTATAGTAATAATAATTTCTTTCTTTAAACGGTGGCGAGCTATCATCCTCTTTGATCCGAGCTTTCATCTCTTGATAGAGGTTTTGCCTGACTTTGCTTAGAGGCTGCATGATTTGATCAAAGTATTCATTTTCTTGGTTGATGTATTCGATCACAGCCGGATTATCACGCTCTCTTAACCAATAAAAAGGATCGTTACGTTTATCGCCATGCATGAGCATCACATGCTCCATCATGGCTGCAAGGGGTGCCTCAATCATGAATGGTATCCTTTTTCAAAAAAGAGCCAATGATAGCCTGAGTAGTATCGCTTTGCAGCAGACGCCCAAACTCTCTGGCCTCGTGGTTAATCAACTCTGTCACGGCTTGTTGATCGGTTCTTTTTAAAAG
>JAHFQF010000239.1 GCA_023266435.1 Legionellales bacterium
GCATAAGTGATCTTGCCGTCACTGGTTGCTTTAACGGGGGTTCCGGTGGGTGCGGCATAATCTACCCCTTTGTGTGCACGAATGGTATGTAGCACAGGGTGTTGCCGACTTAGGTTAAATTTGGAGCTGATGCGTGTAAAATTTACTGGCGTGCGTATGAATGCTTTATGTAAACTGTAACCATCTGGTGTGTAATAGCTTACTTGGCCCACGTGATCGGTATATCTGAGTGCTTGATAGGATTTCCCTTGATTGACAAACTCAGCAAAGACAATATCACCATATCCGATAGATTCCCCATCTACGTAATTTTCTTCAAATAGCACGCGAAAGGTATCACCCTGACGAATATCTAGGGCAAAATCAATGTCCCATCCAAAAATTTCTGCAAGGCTCAAGATCAATTTGTCATTTAGGCCATATTTAGGGGCATCTAAAAATAAAGAATTTTCAATCTCGCCTTCGGAGTAGCGAGTTACCTTTTCAAGCTCTTTCTCAACAGAGGCGCTTTGGAAGCCCTGTCCCGCATCGTAGTAGCGAAAGCCCTGTTGTGGGCTCTGCCAATAGGTCAGCTCTGTTAAATTGCCCATGGTGTCAAATTGAAAAGAGAGTTTCTGCTCAGGCTGTAAGGACTTTAACTGCTTTCCATGCTTTGTGCTTAATAAGTCTGCTGTGTAGTGTCTAGCCACATTGAGCTTTTGTAGGATTAAAGCAAAGTTGTCCTGGCTTTTTACAACCCAATCTCGCATGGGGTCGGGTTCGGGGGGGGCTGTGGCTTCGGTGGCTAGTGTTTGAGGGATGCTGACAGATACGTTTTCTGGCTGACTTTTTTTCTGGTGCGCTATTCCATAGGTAAAGCCGCCGCCTCCCAGCAGTAGTAGCGTAAGCAATCCTATGAGTTTTTTGCGTAACATCATTAAAAGTACCACTGAAAATAAACCCCATTTTATAAAACTAGCTAAAGAATTGATAGTTTTCAATGCATAGGTAAATACTTTAACCGATGTTAAAGTATGCCAGGATGCACAAAATTGTGCTTAGATTGCCTAAATCGCACGTTGTCAGTCAATTAACATTCATGGTAAGGTGTTGGTAATAATAGTTAGGCGCGACAAGAGAGAGTGGAATGACAAAATACAAATCCGAATTTCTGAATACATTGGATGAGCGTGGCTTCATTCATCAATGTAGTGACTTTACGAACCTGGACAAAAGGCTGGTTGAGGGTACACAAAGTGCTTATATTGGTTTTGATGCAACGGCTCAAAGCCTTCATGTTGGTAATTTAACTGGAATTATGATGTTGCATTGGTTTCAGAAGTCTGGTCATAAGCCCATTACTCTGATGGGGGGGGGGACCAGCAAAATTGGTGATCCCTCTTTTAAAGATGAACAACGTAAGTTGCTAGACGATCAAACTATCGAAGCCAATATGAAAAATATTGAGCGTAGCTGCTTTGCTCAGTTCCTACAGTATGGCACCGGTAAAACAGATGCAATCATGGTTAATAACAATGATTGGTTAGATACCTTAAGTTACTTGGCGTTTCTGCGTGATTATGGGCGTTACTTTACGGTGAATAGGATGTTGTCGTTTGATTCGGTCAAACAACGTTTAGAGCGTGAGAGTCCATTGACGCTGCTTGAGTTTAATTACATGGTCATGCAGGGATATGACTTTCTCGAATTATCCCGCCGGTATGGCACCATTTTGCAGATGGGTGGCTCTGATCAGTGGGGTAATATCATTAATGGGGTAGATCTGGGGCATAAAGCGGATCAAAAACAACTATTTGCACTGACTGCGCCGCTGTTGACTACGGCAGATGGTAAAAAAATGGGTAAAACCGAAAATGGTGCGGTTTGGCTCAGCGCAGATATGCTGTCTCCTTATGATTACTATCAGTTTTGGCGTAATGTGGATGATGCGGATGTATCTGTATTGCTACGTCGCTTTACTGTATTACCAATGACTGAGATTAAAAAATTAGAGGTGCTACAGGGGCAAGACATTAATGAAGCAAAAAAAATCCTAGCTTGGCATGCTACGCAGATTTGTCACGGTGAAAAAGCTGCGAATGAAGCTCAGGCTACCGCACTGCAGGTTTTTGAGAGGGGTGGGGTTGGTGATGATCTGCCCAGCATTGAGATTGATGAGAGTCGCTTAAAACAGGGGATCAGTATTATTGATCTATTGCTTGAGGTAGGACTTGCTGCCTCAAAGAGTGAGGCCAGACGTCTGATTGAAGGGGGCGGTGCTCGTTTGAATGATCAGAGGATTGAGGGCATTGAGCAGGCAGCCAGTGAATCTGCATTAACTAAAGAGGGTTATATCAAGCTATCTGCTGGTAAAAAGAAGCATGCTCTAGTCAAGATAAAAAGTTAGTTATGATTAAAAACTGTGTTAACCAGCTTTTTCAATGAGAGAATGCGCACATCTAGATCTGGTGAAATTAATTGAAAAGAGTCATTGACTTTCTGTGTAGTATCGCTAGAATAGGCATCTCTTGTTCGGACAGCCCTGAAGAGAAATCGAAGGGAAAATAAAAAATGACGACGGGGTTGACAAGACGCCAAAAATCATTAAAATAGCCGGACCAAAACAAGAAAACGTTCTTTAAAAAAACAGAAATCATGCAATACGTGTGGGCAGACGTCGAGAAAAGAGATACTGCCGCAAGGCAGAAAAGAATAGATTAAACTTAAGAGTTTGATCCTGGCTCAGATT
>JAHFQF010000080.1 GCA_023266435.1 Legionellales bacterium
TGCATAAACATTCCGGGTTGCTGCATAAACATTCCGGGCTGCTGCATAAACATTCCGGGCTGCTGCATAAACATTCCGGGTTGCTGCATAAACATTCCGGGTTGCTGCATACCCTCTCCCATTCCTGTTGTAAAGGGGGGAGCGTAAGTCATACCCGCGCTCGTTGCTAGGAGAGGGGCACGCGTAGGCATACGCACAGGGAAAACACTAGCAGGTACGCTAGGCATGTGCACAGGGACACTAATGGGCACATGCGCAAAGACGCTAGCAAGTGGGTTAGACACGTGCAATTGTCTGCGCGGCTGCGTACTCAAGTTAAGAGGTTGTTGTAATCGCTTAATTTGTTTTTTCTTTCTATGTTTATCTGCTATTTGTTTTTTATGCGTGACATAATCTGCTTTTTGATTCATCAAATTGCGTAGCGCACCGGTTAAAAAATCTGGAAACCCTGAGTGCCTGCTCTCAAACTCTTTAAAAAATGTCTGTGGCATTTTACTTAATAATTCGTGGGAACATCTATCGCGTACTTTCAGGCATGATTCTAATTCTATTAACTTTTCTTGCGTCAATAAAAACCAGGGGAAAATCAACAAATCAGCGATCTTCAGTTTTAAAAACACATCTTTACCCAAAGAGCCCACACACTCCATCGCTTGTTTTTCACAGACCAAGTCATGATTATCTACAGTTTGGAGGTAGCTTGTTACAGACACACGTGTGGAGGCTAGTCGCATGATATGCTGTGGGAAAAGAAAAATATGTAGCAAAATATTGTTGACTGGCCTATAAGATGTATTACGAGGTGTATATTGTAATGAAAGCATTCGCATAGCAGCCAAACGATCGCGCAATGTAATGTCAGATGACGCTGGTGCACCAACTACAGCTGACGGAGTGTCTTCAGTAGACACCACTTGACTTCTGTCCACTCCCTCAGGCTCTGCGTCAGGAGTAGCATTTTCGTGGAAATTACTGTTACTAGGCATCGACATCAATACACCTTCCTTAAAAATATTTCAATTAGCGTGATTTAAAAATTTGAACAGAGGAACTTTTGAATCTAATATTTTTCTTCTAACATTGATTTGGTATGCAATTCAGCAGTCTTCTGCGTTACCTTAGAAATGAGATTTTGATTCTAATTCTAAACCGGCTATGGGTTTCACAATCCCCCATTGTTTACAGCCAGGACAGTGCCAGTGTATAGACTTTGCTGAGAAACCACAACTTTGACATTGATAGACTGGTTTGTTTACCAATAATTTTCCAATTAAAGCCTGTAAATTCAATAACCCCTGTTGCTCACTCTCTGTGCTTTCTAACAGATGCAAAGCCACCAAATGATTTAAACCCAGAATAGACGGATGTTGTCGTAAGTATTGCGTAATACAGTGCAGTGCTTCCTGTGTTTTTTGCTGCTGTTGCAAGCGATTTGCATACGATAAGATCAATGTCACACTGGGATGATCTAGTAATAGTTGCTGAAAATAATAATCCAAAGCAGCACCCGCATTGATTTTTTCATAACATTTGACAATACGCTCAATGACTTCAGACAAAAAAGTGCGATCTTGTTGGGCCACACGTTTATAAGCTTTTAAAGCTGCTTCGTACCTACCTGCAGACACCTCAATATCGCCCTGCAGAATACTCGCTCGAACGCAACCTCGGTCTGCTTGTAATGCTTGTTTAATGCACTTAAGTGCTAATGCCAAATCACCACGCTGTTTTGCGAGCACCGCTTTTTCACAATAATATTGAGCGATTTGCAATCCCATGTATTCCATGGTTTTACTTTGTAATTGTTTGGCCACATTAATGGCTTTATCCCAGTCTTTTTCAATTTCATAAATACTAATCAGAAATTGTAAGGATTTTTCACTAATATCCTGATACACATCTGATAACTCTTGAAAAAGACTCTCTGCGCGATCATAAACACCCGCACACAGATAATCTTGCCCTAAGGCAAGTAACGACTGGCAACGCTGTTTGGCTGTAAGACTGGGCTTGGCTAATAGATCTTGGTGAATGCGAATGGCTTTATCCACCTCCCCCTTGCGTCGAAATAAATGCCCTAACATGAGGTTAGCCTCCACGTTATTGGCATTTACATTTAACATGCGCGAAAAAGACTCCATGGCTTTTTCAATCTGCTCATTTAGCAAATAATTGAGGCCATCATAGTAATCTGCCGCCAGATTCACTGCCACAGACTTCCGTCTAAAGGATTGCTTTTTACCTAAGAACCAACCAGACAATGCTGCTAATGGTAATAGCAGGAACAGTAGCTCCCACATACGCTAAACGTCCTTGGTTACTTGATCACGGTACTCTAATAATTCTTGTTCTAATTTATGCACTCGTTTCTTTAAGGCATGGACGCTGTATTTTGCTTTAAATAAAGGAACACTCACCAACACCAAAGTTATCAAAACACCCAAACTCAATGCAACCATAATCATTACAGCTAACGGATATTGACCGCTTCCTACGAGATAATTCAATCCAACTGAGGTGCGATTTAATAAAACAAAAGCCACAGCTACAACAACAAGCAAAAAACTTAATATCAAGCTAACTAACCGCATGATGATTTTACCTTAGGGAAAGCATGTCTGCTTATTCTACGGAAAAAAAAACGGCCTGACTACGCGTCAAGCCGTTTTTACTTATTCCAGCTCTCAGATGATGATCTAAGATTGGTCGTCGTTGTCTTGCATATGCTCTTTGAGCAAATCACCCAAAGTGGCACCTTTATGATCGCCGCTTTGACGTGAGTAATCGCGTAGACTTTCAGCTTCTTCTTGGGTTTCTTTCGCTTTGATAGACAACAGAATGCTACGGTTCTTACGTTCCACTCCGATGAATTTCGCTTCGATTTCTTCGCCTACTTTGACATGAGTGCGAGCATCTTCGATGCGATCACGACAAATTTCAGAGGCACGAAGATACCCTTCGAGTCCATTGCCTAAGTCTAATGTTGCACCTTTAGCATCTACTTCAGTCACAGTTCCTTTGATTAAGCTACCTTTAGGGCATTCAGCCAAAAAGTTAGAATAAGGATCTGCGTCTAATTGCTTGATACCAAGAGAGATACGTTCTCTTTCTGGATCAATAGCCAATACAACGGCTTCGATTTCATCGCCTTTCTTATAGTCACGAACTGCTTCTTCGCCTGCTAAATTCCAGGAGATATCAGATAAGTGCACTAAACCATCGATATTACCATCTAAACCAATGAAGATACCGAAATCAGTGATGGATTTGATCTTACCGCGGATTTTATCGCCTTTGTTGTGAATACCAGCAAATGCTTCCCATGGGCTGTCTTTGCATTGTTTCAAGCCAAGAGAGATACGACGACGCTCTTCGTCAATATCCAATACCATGACCTCAACTTCTTCACCCGCTTGTACTACTTTGCTTGGGTGAATATTGCGGTTAGTCCAGTCCATTTCAGAAACGTGTACTAAACCTTCAATGCCTTCTTCTAATTCAACGAAGCAACCATAGTCTGCGATATTGGTGATTTTACCAACCAATCTAGCTCCGACCGGATAACGAGCTGCAACACCAACCCATGGATCATCGCCCAATTGTTTCAAGCCCAAAGAAACTCGCATCTTTTCACGATCAAATTTCAATACTTTTACCATGACTTCTTGGCCAACTTTTAACAGTTCGCTCGGGTGTTTAACACGCTTCCAAGAAATGTCAGTGATGTGTAATAGCCCATCAATACCACCTAAATCTACGAAAGCACCGTAGTCGGTTAAGTTTTTAATGGAGCCAGTAATAATTTGTCCTTCTTGCAGGCCTTCTAGCACTGCTTCACGCTCTTGTGTGTTTTCAGATTCAATCACAGAACGTCTAGAAACCACCACGTTGTTGCGTTTCGCATCGATTTTAATGACTTTAAAATCCAGTGGTTTATTTTCAAAAGGTCTAATGTCTTTAATAGGGCGCACGTCAATCAATGAACCAGGCAAAAATGCTCTCACGCCATCGATATCCACAGTAAAGCCGCCTTTGACTTTGCCGAATATTTCCCCTTTAACACAAGCACCTTTTTCAAAAGCTTGTTCTAACTTTGTCCAGACTTCTTTGCGTTTTGCTTTAGTACGGGACAAACGAGTTTCACCCCAGCCATCTTCAATCATTTCTAGGGCCAAGGGAACAAAATCCCCAACAGCGACCTCAAGCTCACCCTCTAAGTCACAAAACTCTTCAAGGCGAATATACCCTTCAGACTTTAATGGAGTAGAAACAATGACGATACCTTTATCACGATTAATTTCCATTACACGGCATTCGATCACCGCGCCTGGTTCCATGCGAATCGCATTTAGGTTTTCTTGGAGTAATTGGGAAAAATTTTCTGCAATCATAAGACTTATCAATACTATAGTTAATGGTTAAACATGCTCCTCTACCTACGAGATAGGCAGGGCCCCCTTTATAGTCAACCAACCTTCTTCTTATGCGTTGTCGTCCTCGCCTACTCGCACAGCAGCCGGGCACTTAAGACGGCCCCCTACACTGCATTAGTGGTTTGTAGCTCGACGACTAGCCTAAAAATCAATCGCTTTGACTATGATAATTAGTTTATAAGCTAAATAAATCCTTTTTCTCGAAACGCTCGCCGCACAACCGAGAGCACCGCTTCAATCGGCATCCCTGTTGTGTCTACGATGATGGCGTCTTCTGCAGGTTTAAGTGGACAAACCACTCTTTGCCTGTCACGCATATCTCGCTGACTCAGCTCGGAAAAAAGACTCTGTAGGGTAACATGGACCCCTGATTTTTTCAACTGATTATAGCGTCTTTCAGCCCTTTCCTCTAAGCTGGCCTCTAAAAAAATCTTTAGATCCGCTTCCGGGAAAATCACCGTTCCCATGTCTCTACCATCCGCAATCAGCCCAGGGGCCTGTAAAAACGCCCTTTGACGCATGACCAGCGCTTCGCGGACTTGAGGGAAAGCAGCTACTTTACTGGCCTTTTCGCCCATTTCCTCTGTTCTAATCTGCGTTGTGATCTCGCGGTCGTCTAAATAAACCCCAATGTGCTCACTGTTTGGAATCTCAATAAACTGTATTTGTAAGGCCTTTGCTAGCTCAGCAAGTGGCGCCTCTTCTGTGAAGCGAATCCCTTTGGACTCTGCTGAAAATGCCAAAATGCGGTATAAAGCGCCACTATCCAAATAATGCCAACCTAATTCTTTGTGCATTAAACGGCTAACAGTTCCTTTGCCCGAGCCACTAGGACCATCAATGGTCACAATGGGTACATTCTTTAAATTCATTAGTCATTACCTTCCTTCAATGAGCGATAAACCTATTTTTTCAGCATCCTGGATAAAATTTGGATAAGAGGTCAAGATGGGCTGACAACCGTGTACAGTCACGGAATTTTTTGCCAAACATCCTGCGATTAAAAAAGCCATGGCAATGCGGTGGTCACCTAGACTGTTGACCTCTCCCCCCTGCAGTTGCCCGCCCTCTATTTCTAATCCATCCGGAAAAACATGGCATACAATGCCTAATTGCTGTAACCCGGTTACCATCGCCTCTAATCGATTACTTTCTTTCACTGCTAACTCTTCTGCACCGGTTATACGTGTTTTGCCTGTTGCAACCGCGGCCAAAATACAGAAAATAGGAATTTCATCAATGGCATGAGCCACTTCTTGTGCACCAACTGTAATCCCTCGGAGTGCTTGACTAGGATGTATGATCAGATCAGCAACGGGCTCTAGACCATATTGCCTGTGATTACGTAACGTTACAGAGACACCCATTTTTTCTAAAAGTGTGAGCAACCCAATCCGAGTTGGATTCACACCCACTGCATTTAAGTGTAACGGTTGTTTTAAGCCTGCTGCCAAAATCATCCAAAACGCAGCGGACGAAAAATCACTGGGAATGGATAACGTGACTGGCAATAATTTTTGTTTGCCTCGCAATCGGATGGAGGTTCCAGAAATCGTTAGGTTACATTGCATACTTTGTAACAAACGCTCCGTATGATCTCGAGAAGTACCGGGAGAAATTAGGCGTGTTTCTCCATTGGCAGCCAACCCTGCTAATAACAAACAAGATTTCAGCTGAGCACTGGGAATGGGTAAGGCATAATCAATGCCTCGTAATTCACTGCCAACAATCGTTAAAGGTAAACAACCGGCATTGGCAGTAATCTGTGCACCCATTTGTGCAAGTGGTGTGAGAATGCGTTGCATGGGCCTTTTAGACAACGACGCATCTCCCACTAAGATACTGTTTCCGGAAACATGCACCAAAATACCCGCTAATAAGCGACATAAAGTCCCTGCATTACCACAATCAATAGGTTGCGTAGGTGCTCTTAACCCGGACAAGCCAAGCCCTTCCACTTGTAAAGCGCTCCCTACTGAAGTCACCGAAGCACCCAACGATCGCATGGCGGCTATTGTTGAAAAACAATCGTCGCTGTTTAAAAATCCTTGAAATTCACTGGTTCCTTCAGCCAAAGCACCCAATAAGATTGCTCGATGCGACACGGATTTATCACCCGGTAATTGAGACAAGACCGGTGCAATGGTTTGTATTGGGAGGCTGGTATAACTATCTTGCATGATCAGGGGCATACTTTGAAAATTGCTGCATAAATTGGCACAAAGTATCAAGCCCTGCCTCAGTCATTGCAGGGTACAGGCTAATGCGCACCCCGCCTTTATGCAGGTGCCCTTTTACATATAACAGTCCTAATTTCGCGGCTTCTGCACAAAATTTATCGGTCCACGCTTTGTCTTTTAACTCGAAAATCACATTAATGGGTGAGCGATAACGTCGTTCAACCGGATTAAAATAGCAAGCATGGCTATCAATGAGGTCATACAGTTTCGCAGTCCAACGTTGATTGCGTGCATAAAAATACTCAATCCCCCCCTGCTCCACAAGCCAATGACACATCCATTTGCTGGCTACCCAGGCAAAGAGTGGCGGCGTAATCATCAAAGAGCGTTGTGCTGCCATCGCTTGAAATTGTAATGGTGTTGGGCAGAGTGGATTTGCAGGGATAGACAACCAGTCCTTACGGATGATCACAATAGTTAAACCAGAAATCCCCAAGGCTTTTTGAGCACCCGCATAAATTAAGCCATATTTTGCATAATCTAAAGGCAACATGCCTAAACTAGACGTCATATCCAATACATAAGGTACACCAAAATCTGGCAATTGATGTGGTAAACACAATCCATCAATGGTCTCATTGTCTACTAAATGGCAGTAACGACTCGTTGCTGGAATATTCCATGTTTTAGGATCAGGAATGGATGTACGAAGTGCGTCATTTTCAAACGCTAAGCCGACTGATCCCATCCGCTGTGCTTCTTGATAAGCCATGCTCGACCAATGCCCACTGACTCCATACACCGCAGTACCGGTATGCAATAAATTTAAAGGAATGCCTCCGTACATTAACCGAGCGCCACCACTGAATAAAATAATCTCAAAAGTGTCTGGTACCTGTAAGGCGATGCGAATTGCAGCCAATACCTCTTCAGCCAATTGCTGAATTTTCGGTGTACGGTGTGGGTATTCAAGTAGCGTTACGCCCTGATCGGGCGTAAAAATTTCTTGTTGAACTTGTGCTAAGACTTGTGCAGGCAAGCAAGCAGGGCCCGCTGCAAAATTATAATAATTTGTCACGGTTTATACTTCCTTCTGTGAGCGGAGTTAACACAGTCACCGTAAGCATTCGAGTAACCCCAGCTCGGAGTTTTCGTTTGAGTTAGCCTGACAGGAGGGTAGTTGCCTCACGACTTGGCCATCCCTGGCTGCGATTGGCGCATCCATCCGCCAATCGGTCGCTCTACAACTTCCGTCCTGCCTGGCTTTGGTGCTTACAAAACTCCGAGTTCGGATTCGAGCTCAAGCTCGAGTAGTATTTTTGAGTATATTTTACAAACTAGGAAACAGATGCAGCGTCAGTCTGCTCAGTGGAATCCCCGAACTCCTCTTTAATGACTTGTATACCTACCAAGGACTCTTCATCACTGAGATTAATCAGCTTTACCCCTTGCGTGTTACGGCTCACTAAAGAGACTTCCTCAACACGAATACGCACTAACGTTCCTTGATCGGTGATGAGCATCATTTCATCTTTGCTTTCAACTTGCAAAGCACCGACTACGCGACCGTTGCGCTCGCTGGTTTGAATACCAATCACCCCTTGACCACCCCGACCCTGTAAAGGGAAGTCCTCAATGGGGGTACGTTTTCCGAATCCATTTTCAGTCGCAACCAACACCGCACCTTGTGGTTTCACAACCAAAAGTGAAATTAATTTTTGATTTGTGCCTAAGCGAATACCGCGCACCCCACGCGCCGTACGTCCCATAGGTCGTACGTCATCTTCGTGGAAACGAATCGCTTTACCATCGCTATTAAATAATAAAATGTCCTGCTGACCATCGGTGGTTTCTGCACCAATCAGTTCATCACCTGGTTCCAGATCGACAGCAATGATGCCGGAGGTACGAGGTCTTGAGAAGTCATCAATACGTACCTTCTTCACCGTACCTTGCGAGGTCGCCATGAAGACATACTGTGCCGTGGTTTTTTCACGCTTCAAAGGTAAAATCGCATTAATACGCTCTTCTGGATCCAGCGGCAATAAATTGACCATGGGGCGGCCCCGAGCTCCTCGTGACCCTGCTGGCAACTGATACACTTTTAACCAGTAGACCTTGCCTTTGCTAGAAAAACACAAAATACTATCGTGTGAATTTGCCACTAAAAGACTTTCAATCACATCTGTCTCTTTCACATTGGTAGCACTCTTACCACGCCCACCTCGATGTTGTGCTTGATAATCGGCCAGTGGCTGTGTCTTCACATAGCCTGCTCGCGATAAAGTCACTACTTTGATTTCTTCAGGAATCAGATCTTCATGAGTTAAATCTTGCTGTGAAGTAATGATTTCAGTGCGTCTAGCATCTGAAAACTGTGTTTTCACTTCTTGTAATTCTGAAGCAATCACGCCCATTAACTTCGAAGGGTTTTCCAAAATAGAAATATACTCTGCAATGTTTACTAGAATATCCCGGTAATCTTGCCAAATCTTTTCTTGTTCCATGCCGGTCAAACGATGTAGTCTTAATTCCAAAATTGCTTGCGCTTGCGCTTCGGAAAAACGGTATTGATTATTTTCAATCACACCATATCTGTCTGTTAACCAATCTGGACGAGCTTTGTTGGCGTCGATTTTATCCAACATACCTTTAACTAAGCCTGCATTCCATAAGGTTTCTTGAAGCGCAACTTTAGCATCCTGAGGTGTTTTTGCTGCTTTAATAAGCGCAATGACGGGATCAATGTTAGAAAGCGCCACACTCCAACCTTCTAACAAGTGTGCACGCTCACGTGCTTTGCGTAACTCAAATAGAGTACGACGATTGACCACGACGCGACGATGTAAAATAAACGCGTCTAAAATTTGCTTCAGATTCAGTGTCTTAGGCTGCCCTTCTATCAAGGCAACCATATTGATTCCGTATACTGTCTGCAGTTGTGTTTGACTATAGAGATTATTTAATAAAACCTCTGCATTTTCACTGCGTTTGACTTCAATTACTATGCGTAAGCCGTCTTTATTAGACTCATCACGTAAGGCAGAAATTCCCTCTATTTTTTTCTCTTTTACAAGCTCTGCAATTTTTTCAATCAAGCGAGCTTTATTCACCTGATACGGGATCTCGGTCACGATAATAGCCTGCTTGTCGCCTTTTTCGTAATCGACAATCTCTGCTTTAGAGCGAATTAAAATACGCCCTCTGCCCGTACGATAGGCTTCAATG
>JAHFQF010000240.1:0-842 GCA_023266435.1 Legionellales bacterium
CTTGGAATACTCAATAATTGCCTCGTTCTTATCTGCTTTAACCACGATAGCATTCAGATCGTTATTCGGATCACTTAAGCAACAATTGGGATACCATTCTTGGCAAGCTGTGCTGTTGATTTTATAGAAAGTACGGCCATTGTCTGTCCAAGACTGCATACGATTACCATTGTCTTGCCAAAAGTTTTTTTCGAGCTCAATGAGGCCCGCATACATCAAGTCCATGTCTTCTAAGACTTGATCATTGTAGTAATCTTCAGCATGAATGCCTAATACAGCGGCTTTGATACGTAAGTTAATGTCTTTAGAGACAATAGTCACTTGTGCATCAGGGTGTTTGGCATGCCAAGCTAGCGCAGTTGAAAGTATAGAGTTATCTGGTTTATTACCGGGTAAAGTTTCTGGTAAAACCATGGGTGCTTCTTCTGTTTGAAAAAAGAGTCGCCCAGTTGGATGAGGCAGATCAGACTCGTGATGCCAAGGTGCTTTTAAAGGGATACCTGCGCAAATGTCATCGTGATTACATTGACCAAGTAGACTGTCTAGATAACGATTGGTTTGTCGAACGTTGCGTGCTTTTTCCGTCAAACCTTTTTTGCTGTTGTCTAATTCTTCCAGTACAACCATTGGCAAAAAGACGTCATGTTCCATGAAGCGGAAAAGTGAAGTCGGGTCATGCATGAGGACATTGGTATCTAAGATAAAAAGACGTTTCAGATCATCGCGGCGGGCTTTGCGTTTATTAGCCATGTTTTTGACTTCCTTTTCAAGTCTCGATCACCCGTATCCCTAACTTTGGTGATAAATGACATCATTTTTACTATATCATACTGAGCCAGTGC
>JAHFQF010000240.1:852-2723 GCA_023266435.1 Legionellales bacterium
TTATAAGGCTCAATGACGGCATCGAGATTTTTTTCTTCACAGTAAACTGCGAATTGTTCACGTAATTGGGGGATGTTGACGGTACTAGGTACTTGGACAGTCATGTTGAGTGAAAATAATTTATGATTGCTTTTAAGTGCGGTGTAAGTTTCGGTAGAGCAATCACTGATATTGATAGCATAACGTTTCAAAAATCTGCAGATATCTCTCACAATCCCTTTACGATCACAGGCAATAACTTGTATGACATAAGGGATATTGGGTTTGACAGCAGCTTGGGGTAGGGTGCGACGAGAGTGCACATGAATCGATAGTTTACTACTTAATCTTTCTAGCCCAGATTCTAATTTAGCGACGCCGCTCCACGCGCCAGATAAGAGCATATACAAAGCGAATTCTTGGCCCAAGCTTGTTACTCGGCTTTCATGAATATTGCAATTACACTGATGACAAAATTGGGCAATTTGCTCCAAAATACCGGTGCTATCAGCTCCGATTGCCGTCACAATGATATGGGTTTGCTCAATGTTTGACATTTGGCTCACTAATAATTGGGGGACTGGAAAAAATTGTAACATCTTTTTAAAAAAGCTTGAGTGCGTTACCACGCTTAAGCTCAAAATTTATGATATGGTAGCCGGTAGTGAAAAAGGGTAGTCAAAGAGGATGAGATACAGTGTTTTATGGCAGCTTTGTGGCTTTAGTTACGCCAATGGACCTCCAGGGAAATGTAGATTATTTGTCTCTAAAAAAGCTAGTTCTGTGGCACTTGGCTCAAAACAGTGACGGTTTAGTGATTTTAGGCACAACCGGAGAGTCGGTTACTTTAAACTGGGATGAGCAACAAAAAATCATCGAGTTAGTGCTGACTGAGGTAGATGGTAAAATTCCCGTATTGGCTGGAAGTGGCAGCAATTGTACGCGCCAGACCATCGAAAAAACACAGAATATGCAAACGATGGGGGTAGACGGGGTGCTCGTTGTCACCCCCTATTATAATAAGCCCACTCAAGCCGGTTTGGTGGCGCATTATCGTGCTGTCAGCCAGAGTACGGCCTTGCCCATCCTGCTTTATAATGTGCCAGGCCGTACTGCCTGTGATCTATTACCAGCAACCGTGGCTGAAATTGCGCAGCACTGTGATAATGTGGTGGGCATCAAAGAGGCCACTGGAAAGGTAGAGCGGGTTAATGAGTTACGCAATTTAATCAAAAAACCTGATTTTTGTTTGCTATCAGGTGATGATGCAACAGTCTTGGAGTTCTTACTCGCTGGTGGTGATGGTGTGATTTCGGTCAGTGCCAATGTCGTTCCTAAGCTCATGCATGATTTATGTTTGGCAGTCCGGGAGGGGGATGTTACAATGGCAACTCAGTTATTCAAATACAGTGAATGGTTGCATCAGCGCTTATTCGTTGAATCTAACCCGATTCCCGTCAAATGGGCCCTACAGCAAATGGGCAAAATTCAAGGGGGAATTCGATTGCCTTTGTTGCCTTTAAGCGAGGCGAACCAGGCCATGGTGGCAGCCGCGTTGGAGAAAGTGGAGATTTTTGTATGAAAAAAGTAGGTGTAAGCTTTTTATTTTTAACCGCTTTATTAGGGTGTGGTACCCATGCGTACCAAGAGTACGGTGTGTATGATCGCTCCAATCAATATTTGGACAGTGAATTATTAGAGCCCATTAACATGCCTGAAGACATGCGGGCTACTCCCTCTAGCGATCGGTATGCAATCCCACAATTGACGGAAGTAGACCTGAGTGCACCGCCTGTTACTTTATTGCCTCCCCAGTTTGATACATTACCTGAAGAAAAATAACCAATTATGATTTCAGCAGACGATTTGGGTCTTCATCTTGATCACGTATT
>JAHFQF010000241.1 GCA_023266435.1 Legionellales bacterium
GCGCCATGATTAGCACACAATAAATACTGTTGTGTGAAATCCATAAATACATTGGGTTGAAAGTTAATTCCAATGCCTAAATGAGGGCAGCTGTTAATATAACCATATACGCTCATACCCTGACGTGCGACGATCACTTCGCCAAGCGCAGAGCGAAAGCCTTTGGCATCATTATCGGGAATCTCAGCAAGGGTACAGAGTCTTAACATGGCTCATTTCTTCGAGACAGATGAATGTCTAAAAAAGTTCTTTTAATAGTTCTTGGTATTGTTCTTCACGCAGACGTGGGCCAAATTGACTGACGACTTGTGCAGAGGTACGGGATGCTAAACGCCCACTCTCGGCTAGACTCCAATTTAGGCTTAAACCGTACAAAAATGCTCCTGCAAAGGCATCGCCTGCGCCGTTGGAGTCTAAGGCAGTGACGGGGAAAGGCGCAATAGCCGTCTGCTGGCTATTTTCACTAATGATTGCACCTTTGCTGCCACAGGTGACCACGACGAGCGGGCTGACTTGATGTAATGCAGTAATCGCATCCTGGGTCTTTTCGCTATTTGACCACAATTGCGCTTCGGTTTCGTTACAGAACAAAATGTCCACACCATCCGCGAGCATCTCGGTTAAACCGTCACGCGCATATTGCACCATTGCAGGGTCAGAAAACGTTAACGCTGTTTTGATGCCTTGCACTTTAGCGAGGCTACGTGCTTCAGCGACCGCATGACGTGCGGAAGGTGAAGTGGCTAAATAACCTTCAATGTATAAATAACGTGCTGTGGCAAGAGCGGTTAAGTCCAACTCTTGTGCGCTGAGTTCGGCGGTAATACCAAGAAATGTGTGCATCGTCCGTTCGGAGTCGGGCGTGACCATGACTACGCATGTGCCAGTCACCCCATTATCCACTTGTGCATGATGTGGTGCGCTCACCTTAGCCACACGTAAGTCGTGTAGATAAAAATCACCATTATGATCGTTGGCGACTTTACAGGCATAAAACGCTGAGCCACCGAGCGCGGCAAAGGCAATGACGCTGTTAGCGGCTGAACCACCCGAGGCGCGTTTAGCACATGAAAACTCGGCATTGAGTGCGTTTAATAATGTTTGTTGTTGTTGACCGTCAATGAGTGTCATTTGGCCTTTATGAATATTCTGTTCAGTCAAGAAGCGATCAGTGACGACGTATTCACTATCAACAAGGGCATTGCCTATGGCGTATAAATCAAAAGACATAATAAAAAATAATCAGGACATAAAAAGATGCACTTTTATAGCAGGAATAGCGGCTGAGTCAATATTTAGCTGATATTAAGCACACTTTGTCGGTTTTTTGATTTTGTATTATGTCATTGTGGGGGGGATCTGTTAGTTTTTGTAGAACTAACTCGTGTGGCACTACTCTAGTACTGCTATTATTTTTGATATCTAGGAGCATCTTATGCAGTCCGAACTAATACGTTTTGTTTATGCCAGTCGCGCTACTTTTAAGCCTTTTGATACTGGTACGGAAGGAGGGTTTGATGGCCATGTGATAAATATACTTAATGCGGCACGGAAAAACAATAAAAAACGGAATTTAGTTGGCGCGTTATATTATGGGAATGGTTGTTTCTTTCAGTGTTTAGAGGGTGAGAAATCAGAAATAGATGCCTTGCACGCTATTTTACTCCAAGATCCTCGCCATAAAGATATTGAGATTTTATCTACTAAACCGATTGAAAAAATTGGTTTTGGTGGTTGGGAAATGAAATTTGCAACAGTAGACCATGAAGTTCGTTCATTTCTTCGGCAGCATGGTATTACGAAATTTGATCCTTATAAGTTTAAGCCTGAAATGGTCGATGAATTGGTCGCTGTACTACAGCAAGCTAAGGATGATATCTTAACGGATGCTTTAGTGAAAATGGCAGATAGTTTGCCTGAGTTACCTGCCATTACGGCTCAAAATAATGCCACATTTGCTCAAGGACTCTCGATGGCATTCTTTGGCGCTATTGTCTTCTTTGGTGTGATATATTTTCAAAGCTAAGTTTGTTGAAAGTGGGGACGTCTAACTTGTTAGACTTTCCTACTTTGACTTTGGTTCGGCGCGGTATCAACAATAATTTTGTGAACTAATCCCCTTTTTTTAAATTGATCTTAATGAGTCTACAGATACTATTCGTTACCTAGTTGTGAACTAAGTATCTTTCCGTTTAGTATCCACTGTCGTTAAATGCCCTAGATTTTTATTTTTCATCCATAAAATTGGGAACAATTTCCCACGAATTTTAGGTAATGCAATGTCAGCGTTTACAGAAGAACAAGCTCACGCTTATATGATTAAGTTACTGACTGCCATGAGTCAGGCGGGTGGTTCAGATTTATTTATTGCGAGTGATTTTCCGCCGAGTATGAAAGCCAATGGCGAAATGCAGCCGATGGCATCACAACGTTTAACAGGCGAAATTACCGCAAAACTGGCTCACGCGATGATGAATGAGGTGCAACGCGCCGAATTTGCCAAAGAAATGGAATGTAACTTTGCTATTTCTCTGCCAAATGTCTCGCGCTTTCGGGTCAATGTCTTTGTCCAACAACAAGCGGTTGGTATGGTGATTCGGACGATTGCCGCCGAGATTCCAAATTTTGAAAAGCTAGACCTTCCCGAAGTCTTAAAAGAAGTCATTATGAACAAGCGCGGCTTAGTGCTTGTTGTTGGCGGCACGGGCTCGGG
>JAHFQF010000081.1 GCA_023266435.1 Legionellales bacterium
AGATTGGGCCATGAAATCTAAACCGATGGTGCTTTCAGCGTTACCTGTAGTGAGCCCACGTTTTAATACATCCGGTGGCACCATAATCCCTTGCGGTTCACGGCTTAGTTTTTGCGCAGTCGCACGTGAGATTTCAATCTCAAAAGCAGCGTCTTTTTGGGCTCTGGGATTGCTGGGGTTGGCTAAGGCATTAAAGGCCTTTACAAAAGAGAAACGTTTGACGTCTGTATCACTTAAACCCAGTGAAGACTCTATTTGCGGGGGAAGTGGTTTGCTCGCTAAAGTTTTCAATAGGGCTTCGCGAAATTCTGACACTGTTTTTCCTTGTTCCAGATAGTCATGCGCTAATTTGCTTTGATTAAACTGTTGACCCAGTTGGGTGAGCTCACGAATGCGCGTTACTTCACTTTGCCTAATATCTGTGGTGATAGTGTGATTATCAACTGCTTCAGTAGAAAGGTTATTTTCCATGGTGTCTCCTTGAGTATGAAAAGAATTTGAACGTCCCACGCCGACCGTGATATCTGCCGGTAGGGACACGAATGAAATTTCAAGCGGCTCCCAATCTGTAACGCGAACAGTGTTGGCATCTTGTTGGGTGGCTTGATGAATGCGATAGCCAACTGAGACTTGATGTCTAATACCATCGACTACATCTTGAAAGACTTCTTGGGCGCGTAGAGAGTTGCCAAAGCGAATGCGGGCACGGGCTTTTTTATCTGGATCCAGTGAAATAGTCTCTATCACTCCCACCGGATCGGCAGGATTATGATCTACCAAAACAGGACCTTTAGGCTGTAAGCGCCCTAGGCGAATACTTGTAGGCGCATGATCTAAAATTTCATAACCAAAAGCGCGTTCAACGGGGGCTTCACTGCTAAAAGAAAGTTCGACGGTACGTTTGTCAGGATCGATCGTGGGAGGGTCGAATGCTAAACTGCGGTATTCAGTCTTCATGGGTTTCAGTTATCTCCTTGCTTACAAATACAGAAAGGCCAACGGCCTCAAATTGTGCTTTGTCTTTAATCAGCTCTAAAAAGACTTCTTCGGGGTCTCGACCTGATTCACGAATGATGTCTGAAATGGAGCGTGTGCCCAATTCGACCTCTAGACGTTGGGCTTGGACTTCTTTAACAGGATCAACCCAACTCCAGCGTCTGGGCTGCCAATAAAAATCATGGAATGGATCGAATTCTCGAGGCAGAGGAACGCTTTCTGTTAGCTGCTGTAACTTAAGCCAATTTTCAAGAATGGGCTGACACACGGCATCGATGAACCACTGCTGCAGGAGTTTCCAGGAATCTCTTTCTTCTAATAGACCAGAGCGAATGCTTGAAAAATTTACGCCCTCTAAGTCATTGGCCAGCGAGTTGTAAGAAACCAAAAGGCCTGACGCAATGCCACGCAGACAGGTTTTCATGAAGGTGCCGAATTCACCATGCGGATACTCAGGGTTAAAGGAAACAAATTCAGTCCCTGCAGGTAGCTGTTCAAAAGTACCCGGCTCAGCACTGCTGACTAGATTGCCATTGTCATCCATGCCGCTGCCTGCATAGCCATCCCCTGTAGGAGAGCGAAAGAAACCCATCTTAGCTGCACCCACACGAGCCGCTGTAATCGCTGAGTCTTCATACCCCGCTAACATCTTCATACGCCAGAGGGCTGTTGACATCCAAGGCAAGCCACGGCGTTGATTGAGGTGTTCTGGCAAATACGCATGAATGATTTCATTGGCTGGAATGCGTTGATAGGCTTTACCAAAATGCTGCGTCTCACCCGTTTCGCTTAGGAGGTAATAAGCGGTGGGTTTACCCCAAGTATTTAGTTCAATGCCCATAGAGATGTGTCTGTGTGCATCCAGCGTTACATTCAAATCCACATCCAATAATTCCGCATCAATCAATTGCAGAGATAAGCCATAGGGGTTCCCGGGTGCATTGGGTATCAGACGAATGAGTACTTCACCATCTTGTGCAATGGTTTGAATCATCAGCTGTTGTAATGCTAACCAAGAAAGCTGGCCTGTGATATCGCAATACTTTGCTTGCCCCCAGGATTGCCAGGCTTGTTCCAGTTGTTGATTGAGCGCTTGGTTGAGTTCATGATTGGTTTTAAGCCGTGCTTGTAAGCGAATGCCTTGTGGGCCAATGATATTGGTTTTACAAAGATTTAAGAATTTCCTGGCATAGTCATTATTAACGGCCTGCTCACGTGCGCGTGCTCTGAGTATTTTTAATTGACGTTTAATCGGCTCTTGAATGGCTTGGGTGCTGGTTTGCCAGCTGGAGGTAAGATTCGAGAGCTTGGCCGCTTGAAAGAAACGTTTGTGAGGCTTTACTTTTTTAAAGAAATGGAACATTAAAATCTTACTTGAATATTGCCTGTATGGCCTAAACCCGCAGCCAATCTTTCAGCGCGCTCAATTTGTATTAATTCTGCTTTGTATTTATCACGCCAAACTAAGAGTTCAGAGATACTCAGCTTAGTGAGCGCACGTCCGGCAATGCTATAAGAGCTGACATCACTGCTGGCTTTGCCTTCTAATAACGCCTCTAGAGCAGCAAGTACTTTTAAGAGATGGTCTTTATTTCCAGGCATTGGCATAATTGCTTTTTCTTACGTTACTTTGAGATTGTCTTTTGGTTTGAGTTGGAGATGACATGCGTGCTGTTGGCTTATCAGACAGTAATTGTTGTTTAAGCATTTGCCAGAGAGGATTCAACAGTACTGCGGCAGCCAGTCCATAAATTCTGCAATCCAAAGCTTCATTACGAGGACGTGTTTTGACCCATTGGCGCTTTAATCCATATTGGCTCATCCTATCTACTCTTTTTTCAGCGGTGAGTTGTTGAAAATACTCAGTCTGATAATGCATCGGAAAATGACAAAAGCCAGGGCCGGCTTGACTAATACTTAATCGGGATTGCAATAAGGCTTTGGCTTCATCCACACCCACGGTAAATAAATCCACAGCCCGTTTACTTTGCCCGGTTTTCTTTTTATTGGGTGCGGAAACAAGTGGCCTACCTTCACCAGCAACGCCTTTAATCGCAAAGACGCGTTGGGCTTGGCGTGGTTTGACAAAATCGTACACCAGCTGTGTGTGATGGCCACCAGAGTCAATACAGGTACAGGCAATGGGTAAATGCGCGCCAGTAGGGTGTTCAAAGGTTTGTGAAAGAAAGGTACTGAGCTCTTGCCAGACACTGCTTAAAGTCGGATCGCCATAAAAAATACGGTAATCAATACTCCAGGATTCAAAGCCTTCAGACCAACCAATTAATTCACATTCCAATCTATCATCCTGCACATCCACACCACAGGTTAGCACCAACACAGGCTCTGGGATAAAAGTGGCATAGGTTTCACGACGTTCCATTAGATTAGATGCTTCAATTTGTTCACCGCGTTCTTCCCAACATTCACCACGGGCTGTATTGACCCAAGTTTTAAGCCGCTCAGGATAATCTTTAGCTGCCAAAAAATCAGAGACCATTTGAGAGAAAGTACGCCAGGGACTATAGAGCTCACACAGGTGAAAGCCAGCAGTCTCTACGGTTTCTTTTTCGGCTTGCCAGCGTCCTGCTTTCAGCATCTTCGGTTTGTGGCTATCTAAAATCGTTTGATGGCAATGCTCACATTCATAATGCGCAGTTTTGGGATTGGCCTCTTGCCACTTCACTTGCAGCCAAGTAAGCACTTGATAGGCATTACAGTGCGGGCAAGGCACATAATAGCGACGCTTGTCAGAAGCTTCATAGGCTTGTTCAATGCGCGACAGGCCTTTGAGTGTTGGTGTTGAGACCAACATGAATTTTTTATTCCAAAAGGTCGTAGCGCGCTTTTGCGCCAAGCTGACTGGGTCGCCTTCGGTACCGGCACTATGCGGATATCTATCCACTTCATCACATAAAACCACGCGTATAGGCCTAGAAGCCAAATTGGCTGCACTGTTAGCGCCGGCTAAAGTAATATGTCCTCCTGGAAATTTCTTGTGTAAGAGCGTGTTGTGACTGTCACGGCTACGCGCCTCTTTGATTTTTCGACTTAAAGTGGGTGTGTCCCTGACCATAGGGGCTAATCGATCCTTACTAAAGGCTTCAGCCAATTCTAAAGTGGGCTGCACGAGTAACATGGGAGAGGGATCTTGATCGGCATAGTAACCAATGGTGTTTAACAGTAACTCGGTTTTACCAATTTGGGCTGAGCTCATCACAACCACTGTTGTAATTTTTGGATCATTGAGCGCATCCATGATTTCCCTTTGATAAGGCGCTCTCTCTGTTTTCCAGTCACCCGGCTCACTGGCGGCCTCTGGACTCAAACGTCTATAACTATCGGCCCATTCACTGATGCAAAGTTTAGGCGGAGGTGCCCAAAGCTGGCTCGCTTGCGCTAAGGTTGTTTTGGCTGAGTTCACTTAAGGCCTCATGAATTGCGTCTTGTAAGGTGGCTTGTACCAAGGTGGGTTCAGTCTCATGGGTAATAATGGCGGCCAGTTTGCTAGGTAATGAGAGTAATTTGGCCCTACAAGCCATGATGTATTCTTCCCACTCTGCTTGTACAGATTTAGCATCAAGGAGCTCGCCTCGTTGTTGGGCCAGTTTGAGTTCAGTGCTGTCAGCTTGGGCTTTGGTAAGGCGTGCTTTTTCAGCTTCCAGGTCCAGAATTTCACCACCTGAGCGTGTTAAGTTTTGACTATGGCGTTGAATCAGCCATTGGATGACTTTGGCTGTGTCGTAAAGGTTTTCACGGCCATGCACATGACGATCCTCAATGGGTAAGCCATTTTTTTGCCAAGTAGAGAGCGTGCGCTCATTGACCCCTAAGATTTCAGCCAGTTCGACTTTATTGACTTTTTTAGGCATACTCATTTAAGTTTGTTTATGAAAATATCTAAGAGGGATCTAAAATGGTTGAGTTTAGTCACTTGTCTTTGATTGCCGCCTTATGTTTGTCATTTATGCCTTCTGTTGTTTTGGCAGATGAGGATCACGTGCCGACCTATTCTCAAATAACCCTGTTAGATGCTGTTAAGAAAGCTGAGGCAGAAGGGTATCATGATTTTTATAAAGTGGAATTTGAAAAAAATAAATACGAGATCAAGGCGTTGGATAAATCTGGTAAAAAAATTGAATTAAAAATAGATGCAAATACTGGCACAATCAGTGAAGGTCACGAAGATTAATCGTTTGATAAAATATATTGAGGGATTATAAGCAGGATCTCTAAGAGGTCCTTTTCTCTAGCAAAACCCCGCGAGTCTTTATACCCGCTAACTAACAACGTTGGAAGGACCCATTACTTCGCTTTTCCACCCATTTTCTCAACCGTCCTCAGCGTCCCTAAGCCCAATAAAGCAATTACTAACTCCATCAAAATATCCGCTGGCAATATCGGCCCAAGATGACCCGTTAGCCACTGTAACCACGGATTAAACAAAAACACATTGGCCAATCCCAACGCCCCTATCCACCCAATACAAGGCCGCCAGCCCGCCACAAATAAAGAACGATGTTTGGCTTCCAGTCTATTGAGTGCTGTCTGTAGTTCAGCAGGATGTTGTCTGAGTTTCTCTAAGGCAAATTGAACCTTAAGACGTTCTTCATCACTGGTTAATACCTTATCCAGCGCATCGCCAATCGCATCAATTGGTTGAGCAGCAGATTGTCCTAAGAGCATAGAAAAGAAACTCATGCGTAAGTCCACACCATGGGTCTAGTAATAGTTGCCATCGTTGTTAAATCATCCAGGTGCACATAACGCTGGACATGTGAGCCATGTTGTTTAAGTCCAATGCCTGTAAACCCAAACTGTTTGGCTACTGTAATCAGCATAAAAGCTTTTTCTCCATGAATGAGGATATCCACGGCTCTGCCTGTGGTATGTGGACCTGTGCCGCCTGAGGTGCTCACGGCTTGATTGTGCTTGGCACAGCGATAGGCTGAAGTAAGACACAAGGGGAAATCTAGATGTTGTCGTAAAGCAATGAGCTTTTGCATAAAATCAGCATTCATATTTGACTCACCACAACCACAGTGACATTGTAATTCTATCTGGGAAAAATAATCAATGTTCATGAGCGCTCTTCCAGCTGTAACAATTCTTCTGCTAAGTCTTCTATTTCCACTTCTAAAATGGCGATCCGTTTTTCAACTTGGGCTGCCCACCAAAAGACACTCATAGCAATCATCAATGCCGTTATCGCATTGCCAATGTTAATCTTTTTGTCTATTTCCCAATTCATAGCATGCCTTTAGTGCAATAAGTCTCGGGCCCAGGGACATTGGGCTTTTAAATAACGTTCGAATACTTCTCTAGAAGATCCTAGTAATTCTAGGTATTCAGTACACAGTGTGGATCGTAACCAGGTTCTGGCCTGACGCCTTGCATCAATCTTGTTTTGCCAACGGTAGTTGTAGCGTTTGTCTTTAGGCTTAGGAGGAATGCTTTGATTGGCATCAGAAAGAGCTAGATGAATAATGGCGAGTAATAGGTTTGCTGCTGGTTCAGTCAAAAGCGCAAGATTACTTTGACCAGACTCTGGTAAGCTGTCGATTAAGGAATATTGCATGAGATTAAGAAGAAGGACGGAAAAATCCATCCTTATAATCAGTATGTCATAGATGTTGCGGGGAGGGGAAGTGGTATAAGTTTATCTATCACTAGCAAAAATATGCAATCAAATGGCAGGAGGCATTTTTCTGCGCCATTTTTCAAACAGAAAATAGGCAGCTGGAATCACCAACATGGATAGTAACGGCGCCGTGATCATGCCACCCAACATTGGTGCTGCAATGCGCTTCATCACATCAATACCCGTACCCTCTCCTATCATGATTGGAAATAATCCCGCAAGCATGATAGCCACCGTCATTGATTTGGGGCGAACACGCATCACAGCACCCTCAATGAGGGCGTGTTTTAAATCTTCAATTGTATTCAATTTACCTTGCTGTTCATAGTCTTTGAGTCTTATCTTCAAATAAAGCAGTAATACCACACTAAATTCGGTTGCAATGCCCGCAAGTGCAATGAATCCTACCGCTACAGCGATAGATAAGTTAAAGCCCAACCAATAAACTAACCAAAAGCCGCCAATCAAAGCAAACGGTAGCGTGACCATAATTAAAACAGGCTCTATCCACCGATGAAAAATGGCAAACAATAGCAATAAAATGCTTATTAACGTTAAAGGAATAATCAATAACATGTTTTGATTAGCGCGCTGCATGGATTCATACTGCCCAGCCCAAGTCAAAGAATAACTCGGAGGCATTTTTAAATTACTTTGTATGAACTGTTTTGCCTCTGCTACATAGGAACCTATATCTCGATCTCGAACATCAATATACACCCAGCCACTGGGCCGAGCATTTTCGAGACGAAGCATTGTAGGGCCTTCAGCAACGCGGATATCGGCGACGGCCTCTAATGGGATGAGCGCTTTTGTGGGAGTCAATACTGGAAATTGACGAATTTTATTGATTGAATCGCGCCAATCTAATGGATAGCGTAGATTAATGGGGTAACGTTCAATTCCTTCCACACTTTCAGCAATGGCTTCCCCTCCCAGAGCAATATTAATCACTTCCTGAATGTCTTGAATAGTTAAACCATACCGTGCAATCTCTGCGCGTTTAATTGAAATATCTACATAGCGCCCCCCTTCTAGTCTTTCAGCAAATACAGATCCAGTACCAGGCACATTTCTGATTAAATCTTCAATTTGCTTCGCGATAGAAGTGATGGCTTTTAAGTCTGGTCCGGTTATTTTTATCCCTAACGAACCTTTGATTCCAGTTGATAACATTTCAATGCGATTACGAATAGGTTGCACCCATACATTGGTGAGACCAGGTAATTTCACTGTGTTATCCAGCTCAGCAATCAATTTATCGAGCGTCATTCCAGAGCGCCATTCGGAAGGATCTTTGAGTTGAATAGTCGTTTCGAGCATTTCAAGCGGCGCAGGATCGGTCGCTGTTTCTGCACGTCCCATTTTGCCAAAAACAGTTTTCACTTCTGGAATCTGTGCAATCAATTTATCCGTTTGTTGTAAAATCTGAGAGGCCTTTCCGATAGAGATACGCGGAAAGGTACTCGGCATGTAGAGTAAATCTCCTTCTTGTAGCGGAGGCATAAATTCTGACCCAATTTGAGAAAAGGGATAAAATGTCATGGCTAACAATATCGCAGCCGCAAGCAAAGTGGTTTTAGGGAATTGAATGATCGGCTTGATGATGGAATGATATAAATTCATCAAGCCTCGGTTGAGCGGGTTCTTTTCTTCTGAAGGAATATTTCCCTTAATGCAAAAAATAAGCAATGCCGGCACCAACGTGATAGAAAGTCCTGCAGCAGCTGACATGGCATAAGTCTTTGTATAAGCCAAAGGTGAAAATAAAAGTCCAGCTTGTCCTTGCAGTGAAAAAATAGGCAAAAAGCTGACTGTAATAATCAATAAGCTAAAGAACAAGGGGGGACCCACTTGAATCGCTGCTTGATGAATAATAGTAAGTCGATCGCTGAATATTAAATTTTTCGTAGGGTTGTTTTGTTGCCAGTGTTCAAGATGCTTATGAACATTTTCAACCATTACAATGGCAACATCTACCATGGCACCAATGGCAATAGCAATACCACCCAAGGACATACTATTGGCTGGGATCCCTTGCTGATACATTACGATAAATGCAGTTAAAATCCCCAAGGGTAAGGTGAGAATCACCACCAAAGCAGAACGCAAATGCAGTAGAAATGCTAGACAAACGAGGGTGACAACGATACTTTCTTCAAACAGTTTTTCAAATAAATTTTTGATAGAGCGCTTAATGACACCAGAGCGATCGTAGGTTGTGATAATTTCAACATCCTCTGGTAAGCTACTTTTTAAGCTTTCTAGTTTCGCTTTAACGGCTTGGATGGTCTGCAGGGCATTTTCCCCTGATCGCATCACAATGATGCCACCGACCACCTCTCCCTCACCATTTAATTCAGCAATGCCTCGCCTTGCTTGAGGCCCTAGTTGTATCCTGGAAATATCTTTTAAGAAAATCGGGGTCCCATTTTCGCTCGTTCCCACTGCAATTTGTTCAATGTCTGTCAGTGAGCGTATCAAGCCATCTGTTCGGAGCATGTATTCAGATTCAGCAAGCTCAAGCACTGAGCCCCCCCCTGAGCTATTTGCTGCTTTGACTTGACTGATGATTTCATTCAGAGATAATCCCAGTGCTTTGATAGCATAAGGATTTAAGATAATCTGGTATTCTTTGATCATACCACCTAAAGAGGCAACTTCCGCAACACCAGGCACGGTTCTCAATTCATATTTGAGGAACCAATCCTGTAAGCCTCGTAATTTAGCAATGTCTTGTTTCCCAGTGCGATCCACGAGTGCATACTCATAAATCCAGCCAACGCCAGTTGCATCCGGTCCAAGCTCTGGACGCACTCCCTGTGGCAACTTGCCGACGGCTTGATTCAAATATTCGAGGACCCTCGAGCGCGCCCAATATAAATCAGTACCTGGTTCAAAGAGCACATAAATAAAGGAATCTCCAAAATAGGAATATCCCCTCACGGTTTTGGCGCGAGGCACAGCCATCAACATGCTGGTTAATGGATAGGTAATCTGTTCTTCAATGACTTGAGGTGATCTGCCTGGATAGGTAGTTTTGACGATGACTTGTATGTCTGATAAATCAGGTATCGCATCTACAGGGGTTTTAATGACAGCATAAATTCCAAAGCCCAAGAGCAGCACGGCACTGAAT
>JAHFQF010000082.1 GCA_023266435.1 Legionellales bacterium
ATGCATTTTTAGCCTGTAAAGCGACGAGATAATCTTTCACCTTGTCTCGATTTTCTGTGATGGCTTGCGTGCACTGAATCAATTGATGCACTTTTTTACAGGGCAGGACTGGTGTTGAGAGAATCCATTTCAAGAGGATGTCTTCCGGATCGCTTACGTAAATCTGGTTGACATGCTGAATGACCATCGCAAAATGGGGATCATCGTGTTTTTCATGAAACAGTTGAATGCAACGCTCTATGTAAGAAGACGGCAATTGGTTGGTGTTCATAAGCCGGATTTTATCAATGAGTGCAACTAACTTTTCCTGATCAGAAAGGATAGCTCGATTTTCAACGATCGCTTTCAATATCCCTAAATAATTCCTCTGTGGCATCTCCATCAATACGTTCAATAGTGCACATAAGCAAGCACACTCTACTTGAGAAAAATCGATTTCATTAAAGAGTTGTATAAACTCTTTTTTATGAGAATCAAAAAGTGGGTGCTCTGTCATCTGTTTAAACAAGCGGGCGAGATTTTCTGTTTCCCCTACAATGCGATTCACTGCGTCAAAATCATCGCACGCTTGAAAAGTTTTCATACTGCTTACTTTCTCAGAAATAGCATTTAAAAAATCCTGATGAGTTTCTGAAGAAAAGGCGTCTTTCATTAAAGAATCTTTTAAGTCTTTTAATATTTTTTTTAGTAGACCCACTCCAAACACAGCTAAAATCGGCCCTGCCGCTATCCATGCCTGATTTAAAATAGGGATGAGATCTTTCATCCGCAGTTCTTTTAGTTCTGTATAACGCTCTGTATTAGAAGCGTCATTTTCTAAAAAATCATAAAAATCTTGTACAGGCAATGGCGGCTCTTCTTTCATTTTTTCAAGCGTGACAATGAACTTCATCATTAAATTTTTCAATTCATCATTGTCACGCGCAGGGATCGCTAGAAAATCGTCATTTCTCTTAAATCCAAATTGCTCAAGAATGGGATCAACCTTTTGCGGGTCAAAGACTGTTAGCGCATTAATTTCTTTGCAAGCATCCAAAAATCTTGCATAAGAAAAATACTCATTGGATTGAATCATCCGCTTGATTGCATACTGCAGATTATTAGGAGCAGGTTGTGTTGCTGATTGATTTAAATATGCTTGTACAGCTGCCAACGTTTCGCGCTGGGAATCAGTCGCTTTTGCTGCGACATACGGAATATTGATAGCACGATCATCGAGTCTACCTGGCGAAGCAAGACGACCATTAATCAGCTCTGAGAACAATAATAAATCATCTCGATACAATTCAACAACGTGCG
Organism: Legionellales bacterium; assembly: GCA_023266435.1. Taxonomy (GTDB): domain Bacteria; phylum Pseudomonadota; class Gammaproteobacteria; order Berkiellales; family Berkiellaceae; genus JAHFQF01. The sequence goes on from JAHFQF010000082.1 coordinate 1,300, forward strand.
GATCGGTTTTTAAAAATTCCTCTGTGTCAAATGCATAGAGAAAAGGATACGGGGAATTTGGGTTTTTAGCCCTAAATTTGAGAAATTTTAAAGCACTGTGCTTATTTTTTTCTAATTTAACAAATAACTTTTGAATGCTTTCATCTTTGCTGAGCCCCAGCCCCTCAAACCCTGCCGAATTCATATTGGCAATCAACTGAAAAATTATCTGTCCTTCTACATTGCTGAGCTTAATGTCCTGATGATAGAGTTTCCTCAGATTTTCTAACGACTGTAAAATAACCTCGCGAGATCCCTGTGCTGTTTGAATACAATTAATCAATTCCAACAATCGCTCATCACTGACAAAACGCTCATGAGAAACAAAAAGCAACAAAGACAAAAGTTGCTCTTGAAACGATAGCGAAGGATCATAGGTCTTGATAAAGTCTTGAAACTGCTGCACAAAACTTGAGATTGCAATTCCCGCCGGTTGCTGTCCTGCAAATCGATATACTTTTGCATAATACACTTCATCTGAAACGCTAGCGTGCGCAGTGCCTGCCGCAGCAGCTGCCTCTGCCCTAGGTGCATCTGGTTTTTTTACAACTGCATCACAGAGCGTGCTTAAATCAACTCGATACAGTTGATAATTTTTGTCAAATGGCAACTCGTCTTGTGTCTGGCGCTCATACGTTAATTTCATGGCAGGCGAGACTACTTTAAATGCCTCAAATTTTGATGCGTAGTAGCCACCGCAATGATTTAACACCAATCCCTCAATGGGCCCCTGCTTTCTTTGACGATGTTGTCCTTCCACGAGTGTTGGGCTGTCTAAACAGTCTACCTGTTCCTTAAAGTTTCTTGCATTTCTTAAAATCAATAACAATCTTTCCATATACACAACAGGATTACCACCCTGAGGTGTATACCAACGCTTCAAATTGATTTGCTTGATATCCACTTGATGCTTGCGACACAACTGCGTTAACTCAGCCCAAAACTGCTCAAAAGCAGACACTGTTTTTGACAAATCGTGCCTAGCGGAGCCTGTGTTCTCTAAAAATCTATTCAAACATTTCAGTTTTTCTGTGTCATAATTTCTGATAATTTCTAAACTATCAAAAAAGTTAGAATTATCTAAAAAATGGTCCCACTGTGGAAAATTTCGCAAATACCGTCGAATTAAGTCTTGTTGTTCTCGCATATACGAATTGATACGTTCAGAAAATCTTCGAATACCCTCCTCGCCATGCCTAACCCACAGATTCACAAGCTGTGTAGCATTACAACCAGGGAATAAAGATACGAATGCGTGATGTTGAGTGATGGAATATAAGGGCTCTATTTCATCACTTTCTACATAATGCACGGGGGTAAACACGTTAGTTTTGACGTCTTCTAACGTCACATCATAATCTAAAACAATTTCCCCCTTATCGGTATTTTTCAGAATAAATCCTGGTGGTAAATTATCAATATTGAGTGTACTCAAGCCTGGCAAATTATGCGCAAGCTGCTCTGCAGCTTCTGGTGACAGATATTTAATTGCATACGGTAAATTCGCAAAAAACTCTTGTCGAATCAAATCATACAATGTATTTTTCGCTGCTGCATGCGGGCATTTTGATGCAACAATGCTGCTATAAGGTTCTTGAGTAAAATCCTCATAGCCAATTAATCGACCAGGATATTGACCTACAGCTTGTGCTTGCAACTGTGCTTCAACATTAATTTCCTCCTCAATCTCTTGCGCAATGACTTGTTCCACTACTTCTACGTGTTGCAATTCTAGCGCGATATAATCAGAAAAATTTTCCGATTCTAGTGTTTTATTTCGAATTAATTGTTTTAAGCGAATTTCCGGAACGTCACCCTCTGCTGGCTGCGCGGCTTCTGCCGATGCGCTTCGAAGATGGCGAACGGGAGCTTGTTGTTCTGTGTTGTGTCTGCGTTGTATGCCATCAATCACGACCATATCAAAGAGTTCATGAAAACTCTCATCTTCATAGCGTGCTGTATGACCATTGGGGAGTCTTTGGCTAATGAACAAAGGATAGCTAACACGACCGGAGATTTCTTCTATCAATGCAGCATGCGTCGCTTCTTTTGATGCTTCTTCAAATGCCGTACTGGGTAAAACAAGCTCCAAACTATACAACGTGGTATTACATAATTCAGTCGCGATAGAGGCAAAATCTCTGATTAAGTCTTGCTTGATTGACAAAGAAAGCTTTTTAACAGGCAACTCTTCATGATTGTCTTGAATAAACGCTGCAAGCTGCGCAATATCGTCTGGAGTGTTTAGAGGTTGCAAGTCTAACTGTATCGGCCCAGACTCAAGGGCAAGCCGTCGTGCAAGGTCATCCAGCTGCTCGCCAAAAATTTCTGAATGAATAGTAACTGTGATCGTTTTCATAGTATATACACCAGAGTTATCTGAGCACCCAGCCACTCATGACCGTGCATCTTCACTAAAAATAGTTAGTCAAATCAAAAAATAACGTAGAAAATATAGCATAAATCGTAATCAAACAGGCATTCAGAAATTTTTATGTTTACAATACTCTGCTCTGGGGTTGAAACGATTTTTTTAGCAGGCTAAGCATAATGAAACACTTAATGGTCACCCTCTTATTTTTTTATACTTTCTCAACAGCACAAGCGTCTGCTTTAAAGCTAGGTCAGAATGACGCCCATGACACTACTTTTCTTTCTGTGGAGCAGGCATTGAGGCCAACAATTCAATCAGATGACTCCAATCTTTATCTGGAAATCGCTATTACCGATCAATGCTGCTATCTCTATCAAAAATCACTGAGCGTAGAAAGCAAAACGAATGGTATTCAGATGGGATTGTCTACCTTACCTGAAGGTATTGAGAAAGAAGATGAAGTATTCGGCCCGATGATTGTGTATGAAGACAACGTGGCAGTCACGATACCACGCCCTGCAGCTGCCTCTCAGTTTGATTTTGTGTTGCATTACCAAGGTTGTGCAAAATCAGGATTTTGTTATCCCCCCATCAGCCAAACCTATCATGTAGACAATATGGTGATCACAGCCATTGACGGTGAGCCTACGGCTATTCCTATAACTGCGTCACCCAGCCAAATCATTCAAAATGCACCGTTGACGCCTGCTCATTTTGATTTCTTCGCTTTCCTAAAATATTTTACGATTGGTTTGCTATTGGCGTTAACCCCTTGTGTTTTACCGATGCTACCTATCTTATCGGGTATCATTTTGGGTCAAAAAGACATTGGCTGGAAAAAATCCTTAGGCATTTCTTTGAGCTATGTACTGGCCATGTCTGTTACGTATGCATTTGCCGGTATCTTGGCTGCAACACTGGGCGTGAGCTTACAAGGAATGTTACAAACACCCTGGGTAATCGGCAGCTTTGCCCTATTACTTGTCCTGATGGCACTCTGGTTATTTGATGTCATTAATTTGAGCGGTCTTAACCATCTCTACAACAAAATAGAGCCCTGGACGCGTCAACGTCGCTGGGCGAATGCGTATGTCAGCGCCGCAATCATGGGCGTTTTAGCTACCCTTATTGCCTCTCCATGTGTTACAGCGCCATTAGTAGGCGTGCTCAGCTATATTGCACAAACTCAGGACCGTCTTCACGGTGGTCTTGCGCTTTTTTCCATGGGATTAGGATTGGGTGTCCCTCTTTTATTGGTTGCTGTATTAGGTCCACAAATACTGCCCAAGAAAGGAGCTTGGATGCAACAGGTAAGCCATGCATTTGGTGCCATGTTGATAGGCTTGGCCATCTATTTATTAGAGCGTGTGCTGCCTGGTCAAATCACTTTGGCCCTGTGGGCCCTTTGGTTTGTTTGGATTAGCTTCTTATTAGGTATCCATCGTAAAAACGCCTCTTTTTATGGCAGTCGTTTAGCCACACTGGCTTTCATGTATGGATTACTCTTAGGTGTGGGTGTCTTTCATCAGGAAACGACACTTGATTATCCTTTGAGGATTTTACGCGCATCTCAACCAATCACAACAGCCACAACAGCCACAACAGCCACAACGTTCATTAAGGTCACTGATCTCAACGCGTTACAAGCGCATTTGTTGGATGCCAAGGCCAAGCAGCAACCTGTACTCTTGGATTTCTACGCAGACTGGTGTGTCTCTTGCCAACACATGGAGCAGTACTTCCATGATCCGGAGATCAGCCAGCACTTAGCGTCTTGGAAACGTCTACAGGTGGATTTGAGCACACTCAGCCCCGAGATCCGGCAAATCATGGCAGAATATCAAGTGATTGCACCGCCCACTTTTATCTTTTATGATGCGAGTGGTAATCACTTATCTCAAATCACAAAAGTTGGTGAGGTAACAAAAGGCGAGTTCTACCAATTATTAAAGACCATCCACTCCTTGTAATTAACGACAATTAACCAGAAGTTTTTGTATTTTCTGGACAATTGACTACAATTAGTGCAAGATGAAGCATCTTGATTGATGGGGTAGTGTTGTGCCTTCTCGTATTTTATTGGTCAATGGGCCGAATCTAAATCTGCTTGGAATGCGTGAGCCTGCACGTTATGGCAGCATTTCTTTAGAAGAATTACAAACAAAACTCCTGACTCAAGCAAAAAATCAAGGCATCCAGCTATCTTTTGTTCAAAGTAATCACGAGGGACTGCTCATTGATCACCTACAACAAGCCAAGCAGACGAACATTGATTTCATCCTAATCAATGCTGCTAGCCTCACGCATACGAGCATTGGTTTACGTGATACTTTATTAGCCATACAGATTCCTTTTATTGAATTGCATATGACCAATGTCTATGCACGTGAAACTTTTCGCCATCACTCCTATTTAAGTGATATTGCTGTTGGCGTTATCGCTGGCTTTGGTGTGCATTCATATGAATTAGCGCTAGAAGCCGCCATCATCCATTTAAATCGACTCAAAGCAAATCCCGCTGTAGCAGATATTTGCCAAACAGTCGCTTGTACAGAATGAGGTCTTATTATGGATTTGAGAAAAGTAAAAAAACTCATTGAATTGGTCGAAGAATCGGGCGTCGCTGAGATAGAAATTAAAGAAGGTGAAGAATCCGTACGCATTTGTCGATCATTACCTGCGCATCTGATGCCCTCACAACCAATTTATCATACAGCAGCACCTGCGCATCCGCACGCGACAACGCCTCCGGCTGCTGAAACCAAACCTGCAGAAGAAGAAAACGCTTTACCAGCGGGCCATGTCGTACATTCCCCCATGGTAGGGGTCGTGTATTTAGCGCCATCTCCTACTTCTAAATCCTTTGTGGAAATCGGCGCTCGCGTTTCTGTAGGCGATACACTTTGCATCGTTGAAGCCATGAAAATGATGAATCGCATCGAAGCAGATAAGTCTGGCGTCATCGCAGCACGTCTGGTTGAAAATGGTCTACCTGTAGAGTTTGGCCAGCCCTTGTTTATCATCCAAGAGTAAGGGGATACTGGCATGATCAAGAAAGTAGTTATCGCGAATCGCGGTGAGATCGCACTGAGAATATTGCGCGCCTGCCAAGAGCTTGGTATCCAAACAGTTGCCGTGCATTCCACGGTAGATAGAGATCTCTTGCATGTACGACTTGCAGATGAATCTATCTGTATAGGTCCACCGAGCCCACTTGACAGTTATTTGAATATCCCTGCAATCATCAGTGCTGCTGAAATCACCGACTCACAAGCGATACATCCTGGCTACGGATTTTTATCTGAAAATGCAGATTTTGCAGAACGCGTAGAAGAAAGTGGTTTTATTTTTATTGGCCCAAAACCGGATTCTATTCGCTTAATGGGTGATAAAGTATCGGCTATTAAAGCCATGACTGCTGCAGGTGTGCCCTGTGTACCTGGATCAGATGGCCCGCTTGGAACCAATGACAAAGAGACCATTCGTATTGCCCAAGAAATTGGCTACCCTGTGATCATTAAAGCAGCAGGTGGCGGTGGTGGACGCGGTATGCGAGTCGTGCACTCTGAAGACCAATTACTCAGCTCCGTACAATTAACACGCTCAGAGGCCATGGCCGCCTTTAATAATGGTACGGTTTATATGGAGAAATTTCTCCAGAATCCCAGACACATTGAGTTCCAAGTCTTAGCAGATGGCCAAGGCAAGGCCATTCATCTGGGAGAGCGTGATTGCTCGATGCAACGCCGTCATCAAAAAATTCTAGAAGAAGCGCCTGCCCCTGGTATTACTGAACAACAACGGCAAGAAATAGGCGCTCGCTGCGTACAAGCCTGTATTGAAATGGGCTATCGTGGGGCAGGGACTTTTGAGTTTCTGTATGAAAATAATCGATTTTATTTCATTGAAATGAATACACGTATTCAGGTAGAGCACCCTGTGACTGAAATGATTACAGGCATTGATCTCGTCAAAGCTCAATTACGCATTGCCAACGGCGAAAAACTACCTTGGAAACAAAGCGATATTAAAATCCAAGGGCATGCCATGGAGTGTCGTATTAACGCCGAAGATCCAAATAACTTCATGCCATCGCCAGGTAAGATCCATTGGTACCATTGCCCAGGCGGTCCTGGCATTCGGGTGGATAGCCATCTGTATAGTACTTATACAGTGCCTCCTAATTATGATTCCATGATTGGTAAAATCATTAGTTATGGTAATGATCGCCATGAAGCCATGCAGCGCATGCACAATGCCTTAACTGAAATGATCATTGATGGCATTAAAACCAACATCCCCTTACATTTACGCTTGCTCAATGAGGCAGGATTTATACAGGGTGGTACCAATATTCATTATTTAGAAAAATTATTAAAAGACACCGCTGCTGCGCGCTAAAGGTAATACTTAGATGGAATCCTCCTCAGACTACGTTGAAATGAGCGTTGAACTCTTTGCTCAAGATCTAGAGCCTGTTTCTGATTTGTTTACAGCATTGGGCGCATTGGCCATCACTGAATCCGATGCCGGTGGAGAGGAAATCATTGAACCCACCCCAACGCAAGAGATAGGCTGGCAACATACCCGTTTGACGGCTTTATTTGGTGGTGGCGATAATTTAGAGGCAGTGTTATTAATGCTTTCTCAACATTATCCCTTGCTCAAACCCGCTATTCGTTATGTACAAGAGCAAAATTGGATCACTGCCTGGCAAAAAGATTTTAAACCAGCCTGCTTTGGTGAGCGTCTCTGGATTTGCCCTTCGTGGCTACCTTGCCCTCATCCAGAAGCAACGAACGTCATTTTAGATCCTGGGGTTGCCTTTGGTACCGGCACACATCCAACGACCGCGCTTTGTTTACAATGGCTAGATGCACAGGTGACTAATCAAGCCTTACTTGTAGACTATGGTTGTGGATCGGGTATCTTAGCCATTGCTGCATTAAAGTTGGGTATTCACAAAGCAATTGGCGTGGATTATGATCCTCAGGCAATTGACAGTACACGCGCCAATGCTCAAAAAAACAAGCTCTCCTCTGAACAACTGCCTTGTTATCTCCCAGATAATCGCCCCCAAGGTATTCAAGCGGACATTGTGATTGCCAATATCGTCGCAAATCCACTCATTGAATTAGCGCCTACACTTTGCCAACTGTTAAAAAATGATGGTCAACTTGTTTTAAGTGGTATTTTAGAATCCCAAGTAGAGACGGTGATCGCCGCTTACGCTCCTTGGGTTACGTTACAACTCACGGCAAGCAAAGAAGAGTGGGTGCTACTGTCTGGTCGTAACAGCCCACCCTAACATACTCTGCTCATTTGGTTGTTTAATTATTGTTCGTAGGGCGCAATTTTGGAGCGATCTCTGAAGCATCGACAGAGTGTCCGCTTGCACGTAAAGTCTCTAAGTGAACGGGATCTCCATGAAACAACAAGGTGTTAAGCCCATAAGACAACTCGTTCATTCTATATCCGTTCCAAGCATCCCATACAACAAAGAAAGAACCCTGTCCATACTGCTTCCCTTCTGGCACCTCTTTCACATCCCCCTCAAAGCAAATCTCTTCACCGTCAGGCACATTGACCAAGAGATATTTCACACTGGATTTTTTTAAATACACGAGAGATTCTGCTTGTGCCTGATGGGAAGCGATAAAGCCTGCTTTACTAGAGTTATAAATATCAGGTTGATTTGCAGTAATCATTTTCAGAGTATCTGCAGTAATTGTGTAGTAACCTGTTACATCCTGCTGACCGAGTAAAGGCGACAATGTGGCTGCCAACTCAACACCTTCTGCTTTATGTGTCACAGGGATAATAATCACCGTGCCATTCTGTGCGTCAAAAGTCTGATTGGTTTTGTCTTTTGGATTTATAAAAGAGACTTGCCCCTCGATACCCACTACTTTAACAGGCAGCAATACTCTGCAGGGCAATTGCACTTAAATTAGCAAAAGGTTATGGCAAAAAACCTACAAAAATGAAAAAGAATCCGCGAAAGATCAAAGAGATAATGGGCAATAGATCACAGTTAGAATCCTGA
>JAHFQF010000083.1:0-1452 GCA_023266435.1 Legionellales bacterium
AAACAAGCAAAAATTGATCGGTATGATTTGTTTTCTCAATTAGTTACCGTGGGTAATGATTTGGTTGGTGCCGTGACCGTTAAGGAGGCATGATGCTGTATTGTCCTATTACGTATCAAGCACTGGTGGCTGGTGAGCAACAATACTCACGAGATGGCTTAAAACGATTATCCAAAAGTATAACCCATTTAGAGTCGCTGCCTTTTACCCAAGAGAAGTTACGACAAGAGGCGCGTATGCGCGCAGATAAAATGTCTATTCAGGGTGTCCAGCCTAAAATCAGCGCTCGACTCAATGCAGCCAAACAACGCTTTGATCTGGTCGATAACCAAGGGACATTCATTTTAAAGCCGCAAACTGGGGATTATGCGCAATTACCTGAAAATGAAGATTTGTCTATGCGCTTAGCAAAGGCGGTAGGGATTCGGACACCCTTACATGGGCTGGTTTATGCAGAAGATCAGGTTCTTGTATATTTCATTAAGCGATTTGACAGAGTCAAAAAACAAAAAATTGCAGTAGAGGATTTTGCTCAATTGTCAGGGATGAATAGAGACACAAAGTATAATTATTCCATGGAAAAATTGGTTAAAGTGTTGGAGCGCTATACGACGTTTCCAGTGCTTGAAAAAGCAGAGCTTTTTTTACGTGTGATGTTTAATTTCATCATTGGTAATGAAGACATGCACCTGAAAAATTACTCATTAATTACAGAAAACAATAAAATCACTTTGGCGCCTGCCTATGATTTTTTAAATTCCACGTTGGCTTTAGGCGCTGCGAAGGAGGAGATTGCTTTATTACTCAATGGTAAAAAACGTAATTTGAAAAAAACGGATTTGATGGGCTATTTTGCAAAAGAAGTGCTTAATCTGCCACCTAAAATCATTGATCAGCAAGTAGAAAAAATCTTATTGGCACAACCTCAGTGGAAAACACTGATTGAGCATTCGTTTTTGTCGGTTGATTTGAAAGCGCAATATACAGCTATTGTAGAAGAGAGGTTAACCAGGCTAGATTTGAATTATATCTAACCTGGTTTTGTATATACCCAAGAAACTCCAAAATACCTGTTTCTAGCTGCTCGAATTTAACCCTCTGCAGCCTTCCTCACCTCGCAATAGTATCGACTATTCCTTGGTTCGGAAAACTGCAGAGGGCTAAATCCGCTTTGCTATAAACTACGCATTTTGAAGTATCTTGGGTATAGTAATTTATTCAGTTTATGGTTGGCAGCTTTTCCAGAACGGGAACGGTTTTGGTGCTGCTGGTTTCGAGTCTGTTGGTGCTGGAAATGTGATTTTCCCAAAGCAACCATTAATTTCTGTTGTCTTACCGTTTCTGCTACCGGTTCCGAAACAGCCGTCATGAACCACAACTGGAGCCCACTGTCTCAATGCCGCTTCACGTAAGCGTTCAGTAATACTCTTTTGTTCTTGGGGGATGTTTGTG
>JAHFQF010000083.1:1462-4124 GCA_023266435.1 Legionellales bacterium
AATCAATCTCCTTAGTTAAACCAAGGCATATTATACGGCTAACTTATTCGTAAGTCAATAGTTCCTTATTCAACATGGGATGATCATTGTGTGTAAATGCTTGAAAATTCTAGAGAGGCCTCATAATACCCTAGGTATGAATACACACCTCAGGAAATGTATAAATTAGTCCGCAAGTTGAGCGAAAGTACAGGGGCATTACAATTGCTGGCGGTCAGTGTGAGTCGCCAAAAGGGCTTTTAGGAACAGGGCGCGGTTTAGGCGTGTGTGCTCTCTGGGTTGCCGGGGTTGATGCTGCCAACCAAGGGTTATCGAGGCATTTTTGATTAAATGTTTGATTGATTTTTTTATCTATGTCAGTGGTGTCTAGACTAGCGTCATTTTGAAAGCGACTTTTCAATACTTGTATATCAGACAGCAAGCCAGGAAAGCTTGATAGACTATTTACTTTATAAAAAAGCTTAAACATTTCTTCTTGAGAGACTTGTTGAGTGTGAGTAGCTGCAAGGTGCAGCATAAGCGCTGCGTAAACAAGCTCGCTCGCGTTACGATTTGGATGTTGAATTAAATAGCTATTTAAATGGTCTTCAAACTTAGCCAGCTGATTCAACTTTAAATCATTGGCTAAGGTTTCTACCAGGGTGTCTTTATACAGCTGCGCCATCCAAGGAGAGAGCAGGGTTGTATGATTTTTAGGCTGCGTTAAATATTGTTGAAGGAACCCTTTTTTATCGCTGAGAGAGGTTTCTTGTAAGAGAGCATCACCATCTAGCTGCTGCATCCAATGTAATAAACATTCCTTGTATAAGTACAGTAGGTTCGATGATGACGCCATACCGATGTTCTCTCTTTATAGTCGTTTATAAAGAAAAGCTAGCATCAAAACCCAACTTTGTAAATTTTCTAGCCACTAACGGTGCAGGTTCACGTTGTCGCCTCGAATTATTTTTGGCTTACCTCGTCACTCCATAAAAATTTAAGCGGTTTTGAATAGAGTGATTTCCTTGTAATCCACCGCTGTGAATCATGAGGATTTGACTGCCGTTTTTAAAGTTTTTTTTATGTGCAAGATCTAAGATGGCATAGAGGGTTTTTGCAGTATAGACAATGTCAGTTGGCAGCATGTTGTCTTTCCAGGTTTTATTCATAAAAGAGAGTAGCTCACGAGGATGTTTGGCAAAACCACCAAAATGATAATCATGATTAATTTGAAAATTTTTTTTGTCAGATTTGAGCAATGTGCTAATTTCAGCCTCTAATGAGTAGGCGCCTTTTAATGCGCTGATCCCAATGATCTGTTGATGATCTGCGGATGAGTTGATAATGCCTGCGACCATGGTTCCTGTACCTACTGCACAAACAATATAATCATATGATTTATTGGTAAAAGATAAGATTTCTGCTGCGCCTTTGGCGCCAAGTAGGCCATATCCACCTTCGGGAATAGAATAGACATTATCAAAGAAGCCTTGATTGCGTTTTAAAGTTTGATAATCGATGGCTGAGACAAATCGTAAAGTCATTCCATGTGCTTCTGCTTCTTGCAGGGTGGGTGTGAGGTGATCTGGTTTTGCTCCTCTAATGATGCCAATGCTTTTTAATTGACAGAGCTTTGCAGCATAAGCTGTGGCTACAATATGATTACTATAAAAACCACCAAAAGTTTGAATTGTATGACATTTTTTTTGCAAGGCATCTTCTAGGTAATATTTCAGTTTAAATAATTTATTGCCACTGATAATCGGATGGATTTCATCTAAGCGCAGTATGTCTAATGACAAGTGTTTTGCTTGTAAGATTTCATGGGAAAATGCTTCTATTCGAATAGAAAGGGGAGTTGGCTTGCTAGTTATATGATTGTTCATTAGTTTGCCTTGGATTTAAATCAAAGTTACATCGCTACACCTAAAAGAGAGCATGAGAGACATGGGTTGTTATAAAGATGCTGATCATCTTTCTCACACAAAAGGAACAATTTTTCTTGTCTCAGGTTCCACAGAAAGTTTTATACTCTGTATCACTGTGCTCTGGCGGATGTTGATAATCCGCTTGCCCGGGCAGATCAGCATAGGGTGTTGCTAAAACAGCAAGGAGCTTATGCATTTTACTGAAATCATCTTGCTCCACTGCAGCTTTCAGGGCTTCTTCGACTTGGTGGTTACGTGGAATAACGGAAGGATTTTTGGTCCGCATCAGTTGCTTTACAGCATGGATAGGGTTTGATTGCCGTAACAGCCGAGCTTGCCATCTATCATGCCAGTCCTTGAAACCCTCTCTCTGGAAAAATGGAAGGGCTGTCAATGTGTCTGAAGCTATCGAGTGGAACGTGTTGGTAAAATCCGTCTGATTTTTACTCATCCAGACGAGCAGGGACTCAATCAGTGAGATATCATCCGCTTCCTGAGTAAAAAGCCCCAGTTTTTCTCGCATTCCAGCAACCCAATACTTTTTGAAAATATCAGAAAATGTTGCCAAAGCCGCTTGTCCCATCTCGAGGGATTTTTCTTGTTTAGAATGGAGTAAAGGCAATAATGCCTCTGTAAGGCGTGCAACATTCCATTGCGCAATCTTTGGTTGATTTCCGTAAGCATAACGGCCATGATAATCGATGGAGCTGAATACTGTCGCTGGATCATACGTATCCATAAAAGCACAAGGGCCA
>JAHFQF010000083.1:4134-9726 GCA_023266435.1 Legionellales bacterium
CACTAAGTGCCATGTTGTCGGTATTCATGACGCCATGAATAAATCCGAACAGTTGCCATTGGGCCACTAATGCTGCCTGACGCTCCATTGCGGCGTGTAGGAGTGCCAAATAGGGATTTTCATCCTCAAGCAACTCGGGATAATGGCGCTGCAGAGTATAATCGGCTAGAGATTTTAATTCCTCAGTGTTGCCAAGCGCTGCAGCGTATTCGAATGTGCCAACACGGATATGACTGGCCGCCACTCGAGTCAAAATTGCGCCTGGCAAAATGCTTTCTCGGATCACAGGTTGACCGGTGGTAACCACTGCAAGGCTACGGGTAGTTGGGATGCCGAGGGCGTGCATCGCTTCACTGATAATGTATTCTCTAAGCATGGGACCCAGTGCTGCTCGGCCGTCGCCAGCGCGAGAGTAGGGCGTCTGGCCGGCACCTTTCAGCTGTATGTCAAAGCGCTTACCATCGGGCGTTATTTGCTCACCCAATAAGATTGCGCGCCCATCGCCGAGCATAGTAAAGCGCCCGAATTGATGCCCAGCATAAGCCTGTGCAATTGGCTCAGATCCTGCAAGAAGCCGATTACCAGAAAAATAGATTGCCGCATCACTTTCCGCCAAAAACTGGCTATTCAGCCCGAGAGATTGCGCGAGAGTGTGGTTAAAAACTACTAATCGGGGCTTAGGCACGGGCACTGGTTTCTGCCGGACATAAAGAGATGTAGGCAGAAGCAGATAACTGTTATCAAAGTTCCAGCCATCGATATTCTGAGTTAAGGTGGCTTTTTTTGTCATTTGCACTATTTTACCAACGCCTTTTAAAATCAAGGTTAATATACCATACTCCATGACAACTCTTAACCCGGATATATTTCTGGGGCTTTTTTAATCAATCAAAAGCCACAAAGATCTCCTAAAAACCGTTGATGTAAAAATTAGAAAGCTTAAATTTGAGCATGTCAGCGAGAAATGTGAGAAATCACCACTACAGAACAATGCCCACTCTGTCTATGTGTTTTATTAAGTCAGGATTATCTACCGTGTGATAATCAAGCACATCAAAGAAATAGGGCATATCACTTTCTTCATTTAATAAATATTTTATTTCTAAAAGCAGCTCATCTGTTAAGACGCCCTTAAGCGCGATATCTACATCAGAGCCCGGGCGATAGTTACCTTTTGCTCGCGAACCAAAAATAATCACCTTCTCAATTTGAGGGTATTTTTTTATTAATGATTTCAATTGCGACAGATCGCTTTCTCTTAGTCCAAACATTCTATTTTTTCTTTCAGATTATGGTACAGCTGCTGTATAGCAGGGAAGTAAGTTTCTCTGATGAGCTTTATGGCAAGCTTAGCTTGTTCATTACTATAAGTGTGCGTAAGCTCATTCCGCTTTTCAAGGATTTGCAACCAAAGATGACCATCTGCAATTAACCCTGAAGCAAAAGCTTGCTTGATGGACTCCCTAGGCGAACTAATGGATATACCAGTGAAATTGAAATAATCCTTTAGCGTTTTCCACGATAGCTCAAAAACGAACTCAAAACTATGTGCCAAACCGGCAGCCTGTAACTCATCATACACAGCCAGCTGCACGGCCTTGTCAAGAAATTGGTACGCTTTTTCTAGGTTTTGAAAGCGTTGTTTCCATCTAACATCTTGGCTCGTCATGGTTTGAGCAACCCTTGTGAAGAACATCAATAATCATATGTTGAGTATACTTCAGTCAATATCAGAATTACCAGAAACAGAATTGGATCGGAGAAACAATCGTTTAGGAGAAAGAACAGTTAAGGAGGACGGTGTTCCCCTGCACTAATTCCGGTAATCCTCATTACCGGAATTAGCAAAATGGTGCTTTCATAGTTCTTTCAGCGGATCAGCTAGATATTTAAGCTCAATAGTTTGCCACCCTTTAAACCAAATAACTTTCTAATTTTTTTATACGTGTCATGCGATCTCCAGAAATCTCAATAATTTTTGGATGGCCATATTGTGGAAATATATCGCAGATGTCATCGCGATATATTTTTTTGAAAATTGTATCTACCACTCTACGATATGCTGGATTTCCCCCCGGGTATTCTATAGGGTTTTCTTTACTCATTGGCAAAAATACGATTAAATCCAAATGATTTAATGCTTCCTTCATTTCAGGAAATCTTTCAGAAACCTCACTAGTATTAACATCCAGGTCATCCTGATCTAGAATGCACATTGCATAAGCTAAAAAATCTACCGGGCATCTGTCAAAAATGATACTGTCTTCGTTTGCGCATTCATTGAGTTGCTTAATGCTATAATCTAATTGTTCCAGGAAGCCATCGAGGCTAGGTATTGATTGCTCATCCTGTAATTTATAATAGGGCTCAATCTCAGATTGATAATCAGGGTGTCTTTTAATAAAATCTTCAATAAGCGTGCTCTTGCCCATAAAATGAGTGCCAGAAATAGCAATGCGCATAACAGGTCTCCCCTTCCAACTCCTTGCTATAATAACTGACTTTCCACCATTAATCTAAGATGGGGCTTGTGATATATCCTGTGCTGTAGCATTATGGTCCTTAGCTTGACCCTAGGAGCGCATAGTGATGGATGTGAAAGACAGTAATGGGACCCTTTTAAAGGAAGGAGACTCTGTTCAACTCATTAAAGATTTGAAGGTAAAGGGTACGTCTGTGACCCTAAAAAGAGGCACCCTCATCAAAAATATTCATCTTACGGATGATGAAGAAGAAATTGAATGTAATGCTGAAAAAGTAAAAGGCTTGGTGTTGAAAACCTGCTTTTTGAAAAAGGCCTAATAACTTATTCGGATCAGCGCCTTATCACAAATTATCGCCAACCTCGACATAATTGACAGCTGGCTTTGAGTAAATTGCTGCCCTCGCCTCATTTTTGACTCATGGCGTGTTTGCGTAATTGTATGGCCTGCCACTCTCGAAACAGCTTGTCTTTTGAGCCTGGATAGCGCTCGTCTAATACGGTCAACGAGAGAATTCCATCTGTTTTAAAATGTTTATAGCCTTTCTGCTGTTCGCACCATGC
This sequence comes from Legionellales bacterium, assembly GCA_023266435.1. GTDB lineage: Bacteria > Pseudomonadota > Gammaproteobacteria > Berkiellales > Berkiellaceae > JAHFQF01. The sequence continues at coordinate 7,181 of JAHFQF010000083.1, forward strand.
CACTAATATGCGTCCATTGGTAAAATATCCAACGGTGAATGGCCAGACTATTTGTTGAGTTTCTTGATGATCTTCTGATTTGTAGATGAATTTAATTTTCTTTTGAGTGGCAATCGCCTCCCTTAATACTGACAGATCTTCTTTCGCTAAGGATTCTGATACAGGAGGGCCTACCCGAAGTGAAAAAGTATTGAGCCCATTTTTAATATTAGTAGGAAGAACAGCCAGGATTTTATTTAAAGCCTCTGTTGCTGCTTGAGATAGAGGTGCATCTCCAAATTGTGAAACCCATTGAGTACCTAAGAGTAAGGCTTGGATCTCAGTTTGGGTAAACATTAAGGGCGGCAAAAAGAAGGTCGGTTTCAGAATATACCCAATACCCACCTCCCCTTGGATTTCGGCCCCCTGGGCTTGTAGGGTGGCAATATCACGATATAAGGTACGAATACTGACCCCCAAGCGCTCTGCCAGGCGTTGTCCGCTGACAGGATGGCGATAGCTTCTTAATATTTGCAATAAATTTAAGAGCCGCTCGGTTCTATTCATAAGTCAATCACTACTGCCATATTCTGTCAGCATTATCCTCTAGAATAACAAATGAAAGCAAATTCTGTGTCTAAGGAGGATTTAACCAATGCTTACGCCAAATTTATTGTTATTTTATGTAAAAGCTCCGTTAGAAAGTGCTGTATTTTATGCAAAGATTTTTTCGATCAATCCTGTCGTGGCTTTTCCCAGCTACGTGGCTTTCTCTTTTGAAAATGGATTGACATTTAGCTTATGGTCTACACAAGCACAAAACTTCGTTTCAGGAGGTAGTGGGCATCGTTCAGAGCTTTCTTTTATGGTTAAGGATGAGCAGATGGTACGTGAGTTACATCAACAATGGGGAGAGTTTGGGGTGGTTATTGAGCAAGATTTACATGAGGCCGTATTCGGTTTAACATTTGTGGCGCTTGATCCAGATGGGCACCGTATTCGTGTCTGTATGCCTGACAAATAAAAGAGGCGCCTGTGGCGCCTCTATAAAGAAAAATGAATAATCGTTATTCATTTAATAATGTCTCAATTGCTTTTTCAATACGTTTAGCATCGGGGCTGGTTGTTGAGTTAAAGTAATCAACAATCTTTCCCTCTTTGTTGATTAAATATTTATGAAAGTTCCATTTCGGTGCCGTTCCAAATCCCAATTCTTTTTTAGCCCAAATATAAAAGGGATGTGCATTTTCTCCAGATACAACTTCTTTAGCTGTCATGGGAAAGCTGACTACATAATTTAATTGGCAGAATTCGGCAATTTCTGTTTCGGTTCCTGGCTCTTGTTTTCCGAAGTCATTGCTGGGCACGCCTATAACAACGAATCCACGATCCTTATAAGTCGTATAAAGATTTTCCAATCCTGAGTATTGTTTAGTAAATCCACAGTTTGAGGCAGTGTTTACGATTAAGATGACTTTGCCTTTAAATTGAGCTAGGGGCATGGACTCCCCTCCCCTTAAGGTTTTGAAACTATAATCATAGGCGCTACTTGTTTGTGTATTTGCATGAGCCGCTTGAAACAATGACATAATAGACATCCCTAAAAAAACGACAAGTGGTACATACTTTAGCATAAGCTCTCTTTATTGAATCTGACAAAAAATTCTCGAGCGGTTTGCTGAGAAGCCACCTCAAATCACATATCTTCGAGGCATCCTTAATAAGGTACTGGTTTTTTTGAGTGTCGTCTATGCCGCAGCATGATTGCAGTTGAGCCGCCCGCCTGCTTCCAGCCATGCCATTGTGCTTCATCTGCTTGTTGTTGGCCTAGTTGAGATAAACAACGCAGCGTATGATGTTGATACCCATAAAGCATGCTTTGTTTGGCGGCGTGACGCATGAATGTCGCACGAGGATGACTTTCTTTCTCAATCCGCCTTCTAATATCCAGCAAATCTGCTTTTCCTAACAAAGGGAAGTGAGGGTGTGAGTTAGCGTCAAGGTAAAATATCTTATACCACGTTTCAATCGGCAATCTGGAGGTATTGCCAGGTGACCCAAGCCCTGCTTCTTCGCACTGATGTGCATAAAAAATCTCAAAGGCCTGCCCATAGAGCTCTGCTTTCTGGAACTCCTTCTGATATTCGTTGCTCCATGATAGGATTTTCCCACGAAGAGAAGCATCGACCTGTGCTAATCCAGCCTCAGTGAAAGATGCACCTGAAAATATCATGGCTTTTATTAAATTATCTTGTGCTTCACTGAGAATAACACGGTCTAGCAAAGTCAGCCCGTCCGAGCCGGGTACATTGGCTGTGGACGGATCAAATACCACCCGCGTAACATTCGTGCACCCATGAAATGCCAAACTATCAATCGATGTGATGCTGCTGGGTATGGTGATTGATGTTAAGCCTATGCAGTCAGCAAACGCAGCCTCACCGATTGATTCGACGCCATCGGGTATCGTGATTGATCTTAGGCGGCTGCAGCCGTCAAATGCGCAATCGCCAATTGATTTGAGGTTTCTTGGCATCTTTATGGATGTTAAGCTTGCGCACCCATCA
>JAHFQF010000242.1 GCA_023266435.1 Legionellales bacterium
TGTGTTGAGCGGAAAGAAAAAAATGTGTTTGCGGAGGGGTTGGCCCCCCTCCACCGATTCGTTGCTGTTTGCGAAACGTGGCAGTCATGCGCCTTAAAGTCATGGCACCTTAAATATCTGGTGAGTACGTCGGAGTTTACGTTTTTTTATCTTTTTCGTTAAAAAGAACGCGAACCCACTGTGTTATGTGTGGCTTTGGAAAGTACATTTCGATGCGTTCTTCAATGAACTTATAAGGCAGTCTTAGGCTGTTGATTATCAGTTTATTTAGGCGTTATCGGGGTGTTTGTTGTAAATGCTTAATTTTTCATGATATCAGCATGTCATTGTTCATAAATGTTCGTCTGATCATTTTATGAATCGCTGCTAATTAGTGAGAATATTGAGTATGTTGTACATCTAGTTTTTCGGAGCTAGATAATAAAGCCCTTCTTCGGAGGGCTTTGCTTCACATCTGATAGTCTTTGGTTATCGGATTTTAACGCCCTTCTTCGGAGGGCGTTTTCTTACCGTTTCCAGTGTAGAAACAGCCTCCAAAACGGCTCAAAAACCGTTCAAAAATAGCTCAAAAATCCCCCAAAATTTATATCGCATAACCACCATTATGTTAACTTGACTCAAAATAACGTTACCGCTGCAACCCTAATCGCCTAATTTTTACAAGCCTCGACTCACTCAAATGCTAACCGATACCCAACACCGGGTTCTGTTAATAAATATTGTGGCTCTGCTGGGTTAACCTCCAACTTTCTCCGTAACTGCCGCATATAAATGCGTAAGTAATGACCGTCTTCTTCATGGTTTGGCCCCCATACTTCCCGTAGTAACTGCCGATGCGTCATCACTTTACCCGTGTAGCGCACCAGTACCTCCAAGAGACGAAACTCAACAGGTGTGACATGTACTAATTCTCCTGCTAGTAACACTTGATGCTTGTGAATATCAACTTCTAAATCACGGCACAAGTAACGGCCAGAGCGAATAGGTTGTGCTATCTGTAAGGAGCGTCGCAACGCCGAACGCATACGAGCCAACAGCTCTCCGACACCGAATGGTTTCGTCAGATAATCATCCGCTCCAGCATCTAAGGCGGCAATTTTTTGCACTTCTTTATCCCTAGCTGAAATGATGATGATTGGGGTATCAGCGATTCCTTTCAGCATAGGAATTAATTGATTCCCATCAAAATCAGGTAGGCCCAAATCCAATAAAATGACATCCAACTCTGATTCACGAACAATTTGAAACGCTGCGGATGCCGTTTTAGTCGCTGTGACTTGATAACCATACTCCGTCAATGCTGTTAGTAACATAACGCGCAAATGTTCATCATCTTCAACCAGTAATACCTGTTTGCTAGTCATGTTGCGACTCCCCGTGTGATGTCGGCTCTTGCTCTAAAACGGGGGTATCCTCAGAAATGGGTAAGCTGATACTGATTGTCGTCCCTCCATCTGCATGAGAATCAATCATTATTTTTCCACCATGTACTTCGACAATAGAGCGACAAATAGTTAATCCCAAGCCAAAACCCGCTGTTGCAGGACTCACTTGATAAAAAGGCTCAAAAATTCGCTCTTTTAGCATCTCTGGAATGCCGCGCCCCTGATCAATGACTTTTAATAAAATGGCGTTGTTATTTTGATATGCGGTTATTGTGATAGTGCTTAACTCAGGCGAGTATTTGGCTGCATTTTCTACCAAGTTAATGATGACTCTCTCCATAAGAACACTGTCACAACGCAGCAGCGGCAAATCGTCAGGCACATTGACCTTCAAGTGGTGGTGCTTAATGCGGCGGCGCAAAATCACCATTGCACTACCAACGATCTCTTCAATGGCTTGCCATTCTTGTGACAACCTCACACCACTTTGAAGCTTTGCCATATCTAATAAATTTTCGACCATCCCTTGCATTTGTAGAGACTCCTCATAAATTACCGTCCGCAACTGCAATCTGGATGCCTCTGAAAAACTATCTCCTTCATTCAACAAACTGGATGACGCGCCAATAATGGAGGCTAATGGTGTCCGCAAATCATGAGAAATAGCGTTCAAAATATTGTTCCTTAACAATTCGTTTTGGACTCGTAGTTCAGATCGCTGAATTTGCTGACGAAGGTTATTGCGCTCCATCGCTAAGGACGCTTGGCGCAACATGGCTTGTAAATGTGTGGTCTTATGCGGTGTTGCCAGTAGATATTTATCGGTCGTCACCAGTATCAAGGCATAGAGTTCTTGGCTGATATGAAGCGGTAGGCAGACATAAATTTTCTTGTCTGTTTCGTGCTGTAATATTTTTCCTGCAAAAGCATCACTCTTCGACGTTTTTTCAAATGGCCAGTGATTTATTTGTGTGTGTTTTTCAGGATAAATCACATCAACCTCCGCACGAAAAGAGCGTGTGATATGTTTGACCGTAATATTGATAATTTCATCATTCGATTGCTGTGCAGCCAACTCTTCGGATAGCTCATATAAAGCCAGTGTTCGCGCTTCCTTATCCTCCGATTCAATGGCTTGCTGTCTCAGGCGAGACGCTAGTGTGCTAATAGTTGCCGCTGTCACAAACATCACCAGTAGCGTAAATAGATACTCGCTGGGTGAGCGGCTAAACTGCATATAGGGGGGTAGATTTAAATAATCGAATAAAACAACACTTAATAAACAAGTAACAATG
>JAHFQF010000243.1 GCA_023266435.1 Legionellales bacterium
AGGACCAGAAGGAACCGACACTTCAAAACTCACCTGTGGTTGGTTTTTTACCGAACCAGAAGATTCTACACCCGCTGAAAATTTCATCTCATGGTGCAAGGCATTTTCTGACAGCAAATCGGTTCGCCTTTCATCAGGTTTGAACCAGCTCATCCGGCATAGCTGTTATGAAGGTGTATCAGCCAAAATCTTGGTACAGAAGGTCTCTACGGCGATGCAATGCGTCCAGGAGTCCTGGATGCCGGAGTGGACGGCTCTTCGCAACCAAATGAATGACACGAAAGCAGGCGGTGAAAGCGGTCCTGCCTATCAATCTGAAAAACATCAGACAGATCGAATGGTCGGTGAATACCTGTTACGAGAATTAGCTACTCAGGGCTTTTTGCCCGCTTATGGCTTTCCAACCCACATTGCCTCCTTTGATAACATGACAATCTCTCAGGCGAAGAAGTTAAAGCGTGGGTACGCCGAAAACAAAGGAAGAGAAGATAATAGTTATAGACATAGAGAGCTTGCAAGCCGAGATAGAGTTTCTGCATTGCGTGAATATGCTCCCGGTGCGGAAATCGTCATGGATGGTCTGGTGTATCGATCATCTGGAATCACTTTAAATTGGCATGCTCCAGCTAATCAGCAAGAGGCACGAGAAAGCCAGGCAATTAAATACGCTTGGCGCTGCCATGTATGCAATCACAGTGGCTCGGCTCGTCAGCGAGATAGTCTTCGCAATTGTACAAATCCTAAATGTGCCGCACAAATTAAGGGCGAACACATCCATACCTTCATCGAGCCTGCGGGGTTCTCGGTTGATTTTCACAGTGAACCAGACAATGACGTCACAACCCAGGAGTTTATTCCTGTCGAGCAGCCATGGGTAAGTTCTGATGGAGAGTGGATTTCCTTACCTAACCCTAATTTAGGACAGTTTCGTGTTACCACTCAAGGTCATATTTTTCATCAATCCAGAGGGATTCATGGAAAAGGATATGCCATCTGTCTTGCATGTGGGCGCGCAGAGCCGATGCTTGATGAGTCAGTTCCTAAGAAGCTTCTCCCTCATAATAAATTGAGGACGACGCAAAAGCAGGAGTGCTCCGGCAGTCATGACGACTGGGTTATCAAATCCGATGTAACTCTTGGTCATGAAGAATATACTGATGTATTGGAGATTCAGCTTAAGAGCATCTCCGCTAACTGGCTTAGAGAGCGGGATGTTGCTATGACTTTGGCAGTAGCACTAAGAGATTCGCTGGCTTATTTGTTAGGCATCCAAGCTAATGAGCTTGGATGCGATACAAAGGAATCACGTCCAGATTCTAACAATGTGTGCCGATCCATACTTATTTATGATAACCATGCTGCCGGATATTCATCCCATAGTATAGATTATGAGCAGCTGTTTAAAATTGCTTATGATCGACTAAATTGCCCAGTTCAATGCGATAGCGCCTGTCCTCATTGTGTTCTCGATTTTGACCAACGCTTTAATGTCGATAATCTTGATCGACATGCTGCTCTCAGTCTGTTAACACCCGAGTGGATAAATAGGTTCAATATCAGCGGAGCGCAATAATAGAATATTTCGGTGGGATTGTTTTTTAACAGCTCAACATACAAGCAATTTAAACGGCTAGTTGGTTGAAGCTCGAAAGAGCTTTTGCGAATTTGTTTAACTGTAGTAATGCCTGCCAGTGGCAAGAAAAATCTAAAATGGTTGGTAAAGTCTTTATAGTCACAGGCGATGGTTTCACTAGAGACTATATCTTCAGCTTCAAGAGTAATTCCACCTGTTGCCAAAACTTCGCTTTGATGGTTGTGTGGATTTTTATGGCGATTGGTTAAGTACCATTTTTAGCAATTAATCGCATTAAGTAATTGTATAGTTCAGTCGTTGTGCAAACCAGTTCTTTCAATTTATTCTCAACCGATTTCCAGAGCATAGTAAAAATACTTCGCGCAAAGCGCTCTTTTTACAATAAATCGATTGCTTTTTGATCTTCTAGAAACTGCCTATTTAGAGTTATGGATAATGAAAATAGAAACTCGAGATTCCACCTTAAAATACCCGCTGGCCGTCAAAGCAGAAAAAACTCGTTTGGTTTTAGATTGGTTATTAGAGTTTCGATTTTCCTCCTTTGAGCTTTTAGCCAAACGGATTGATTCCAATGCTACCAACAGCAATCGATTTTTTAATGCCTTGTTAGAAGAACAAGTCATCCAGGTTTTTTATAATTTGCATACTCGAAGTAAACGCTATGTCATGTTAGCCAAGGCGGGTGTTGATTACTTAGAGGCCGAGGGTAGGGATGTAGACAAAGCTGTCACTAAAAAAACTCAAATGACGCGTCGTTCACAAATACTGCATGACATGGCTGTCCAATATGCTGTGCTCAATCGGTTAAAAAAACATGATGAAGTTATTTGGGATCGTCACATTGATTTACCTGAGCAATTGGAAAAACCAGATGTCTTATTGCGCTCACCCAAAGGTTATTGGGCAGCATTGGAATATGAGCGATGGCGTAAAGATATGAGGAGAATTTATCTACTTTTTATGAATCATGTAAATGCTTTGAATGCCGGACATTATAAAGGCGTCTACTTGCTATTTAATGAGAAGACAGATTTGGATTACTACAAGAAACTCTTTGATGAAAAACAATGGCCGCGCTATAAACG
>JAHFQF010000084.1:0-3482 GCA_023266435.1 Legionellales bacterium
TTTTTTCCTAATTTTGTCAGTCATGTTACACCTCTCTTCGCTAGATTATACTAGCTTAGTAGGGTGTCCGGAATACCGGGGCAAGATCAGCATGTGGCTTGTGAGTGGAGCGCGTTAGAGGCTTTGAAACTCTTAGTTAACAAGAGAGCTGCTTTAGATGCAAAAACTGTCTGCGACCAGACGCCTTTAATGCTTGCTTGTAGCTACAACAACTTCGACCCGGAATTAGTGGAGGTCCTAGTAGTCGCAGGTGCCGATATACACGCGATCGATACTGAAGGCTGGACTGCGCTGCATTTTGCTATCAGCCAGCATCAATGTGAAGGCAACTGGCCTCAGAATGATGAAATAATAAAAATATTGATTAATCATGGATTAGATATACATCAGGCTGACGCAAACGGGCAAACCCCATATCAAATGGCCGACATGCATCCGGCCTTACAGCAGAATATACAAACGTGGCATGAGGCTTATCAAATTCGCGAAGAGCAATTACGTCTCTATCCTGTTGTGCTTAAAATGCTCTGGACTGAGCGTGAAGATGCCACCACATATGGACTTCCAGCTTGCGAAATTAGTACTTTACCATTAGAAATCTTGCTAAAAATTTTAGATCTTGCTTTTGGACTCATTTCTAAAAAGGAACAAAGCAAAATAATAGGCCAAATAAGAACAGAAGTATTTGCTAGCGCAGAACTGCGAGCGCATCATTATGAATCGCTATTTGCCATGCTGGCTGGTAAGAATATAATGCTCAATAGCCTCAATCAAGTGGCTATGCAGGAAGCATGGAATCTCTATCCTGAGCGATATGCAATCGTGCCTATTAACGCATTAGCAGTTTCCAAAAAATCTATCCATCCGCATTTTTCTTTGGAGCTTTCCAGAGACGAAACTCAAGGTTTATACCCAGAAGAAAAGCGAGCTAAAGTAGAGGGGCATATGCATATCACACCTAGAAAGCCAGTCAGGAAACACCCAAATTGATATACCCAAGATCCTTCGAAATGCATGTTTCTAGCTGCCCGAGTTTACCCAGCTGAAGGCTTCTTCGCCTCGCAATAGTGTTGACTATTTCTCGGCTCAGAAGACTGCATCTGGTTAAATTCGCTTTGCTATAAACTACGCATTTTGAAGTATCTTGGGTATAGAAGCCAATAAAAATCATACACAGTGGATTGAATCTGCAGCTCAATTCACTCGCTCAATGAATCCAAGCAAAATGAAATAAATTACTGATATCCATGTGCACTAGTCATACAGAGCTGATGTAAACACCAGCTCCTACATGGGGGGGGGGATAACTTCCTAACTTACTGTGCAACCATATTTAGATTTCTTATCTTCTGCATCAACCTTTGATTTTTCATCCAATTGCGGCACATCCGCAGTAGAGGCAGATGTTTTTCGCTGACGCACACCTTCTGCTGCCGGAGTATAAGTAGCCGATGCGCAATCAACAGCAGGCGCGGCTTCAACAAGGCCTCGATGTTGTTTAACTTCGGCTTCTGTATACGTCACATCCATTTGCTTATACCCCTCTCGATAATAAGCGGCATATGTGCCATCTGCATTTGTACCAACCACATATTGTTGCTTTCTATCGACTGTAATGGGTCCAAACAGTGTGTCTGTAGACAGTGGTGTTGCTGGTTTCTCAGCGTGCCCAGAAATCCTATCTTTCACTGCAACTATCCATGACCATAGGTTAGACAGCAAGCGTACGACAAAGTTGCGTTGGATTTCTAATTGCAGCACAGGATAGTCCGCCATCCATTCTTGACCGCGTTGGTCAAGCGCGCGCATATGTGCTTGAAGCTGTTGTGTAGCAGCATGATATTGAAACCAAACTACTTCCGTAGCATTGTTTTGGCGATAGTTTTGAGAGTCTGCCAGTATAAATTGTACTGCTTTATCTCCTGACATACCTTGAAGGAAAGTAGCTTTATCGCCAAAAGGTTTGTGGCCAATAATGACTGTGCGGACATGATTTCTAGCCAAATAATCAATGACCTCTTGGCTAGGTAACACTGGATTTTCTTTATCCTCATAAGAGGCGGTGACGATAGATCCATGGCCTACATAAGTATTCGGCAAGGCATCGTGATTGAGTTGACCTCTAGCGATTTTTTGCTCAGGTTGATCTTTTACATAAGCGCCAGGCTTAGCATAAGCACCTTGTTCAGCTTTTAACAGATCTTGATGATAACGTCTGTTTGCAAAGTGTACAAATTGATCCATGGAGGTATTCTGCATGTCTAAACCATAGTATTTGAATGCGTTGGCAGTCAAAGCACCATGACTGTATAAAACTTGATCAATAATGCACATGCTGTCACAGCTTTTTAGATGAGCGAAAATACGCGTTTTGAAATCAGGATCAAGTAATGCATCAATCAACTCACCATCGTGATGAAGACCAAACTCGGCTTTCAAAGAGTTAAATAGTTTTGCAGAGCCCATGGTGTGTTCTAAAGCCCATTTTAAATAAGCAGCTTGTAAAGCTTTGTGGTCAGTATCTGCGGTTAAACTTTGGGCTTCGCAAGCTTTTTTGAAAGTTTGACGTTTTCCTACTTCAATCCATCTAGGTTCACTTTCATCTTGTATCATAGAGCGGATGAAGTCTAAATCAGACACTTCTTGATAGAGTCGTGTCATGATGATGTCGCGGTTACCTGCAATTTTCACGACTTGTCCAGGATAGTCTTTTTGAGCTTGTTCAAAAAAAGCTAAAAGTTTGAGATTTTGAGGCCCATTACCAAATAAATCACCACCACAGACATATTGTACCTCAGGTTGTAAGTGTAATTTGGGCACACCCTGTTCATTATAAGTGATATCAATTCCAATACCTGCAGCATTCGCTTTTTTTATATTTTTTTCAACCCAAGAAAAATCGCCCTCGGGATCGGTAACGTGAACGACAGTATGTGACATAATTTCTACTACTCCTTGGTGTGCGGTTAGGTGAATAACAAATAAACGTGGAATTCTTATCATGCTAAACGAGTCACGTAAATTTTGCAAGAATCAAATAAATATTCATCAGATACCTCGATTAAATGTGCTTTGTATTGCATGATACAAATGATATTGAAAGGACTCTGAGAGGATGAGTATCATGAAAGAAACAGCAGAAATTGTTTGGGCTTTAAAAGTAATATTGGCTAAAGAAAAGCGAGAGCCTGTAGATTATGCGCACTTAGATCAGCTCCTTGAACAAAGCACTATAAAAAACTTTGATCTTTATACAGATCCTTTTGGTAATAATTTAGCAGTCCAATGTGCTTATGCCGATGCCTCGGATGTGCTCGAACATTTGGTCAATAAGGCAAAAACTCTGGCATGTGCCTTTAATATTGATTTACCCACCCCTGGCGAAGGACGAACGGCTTTACATATTGCTGCCCTTTTTGGGTTTGCTCAATTTATTGAATATCTATTCACCCAAAGTGCTCAAATTATCAAGGTAAACGCAC
>JAHFQF010000084.1:3492-6654 GCA_023266435.1 Legionellales bacterium
CTTGCACAGACCGCTTGGAGACCCGAACTTTCTGTAAGACAAGCAATCATGAGTCGACTTAGGCAAGCGTCTGATCTGACCCTGAAAGACAACCATGGTAAAAAAGCAGATGAATATCAGGGACCTTATGACTATGAGGGGGGGCGTAATTGTCTTGATAAAAATCCAGCAACCATGGCCCTGCTCTCGTTACAAGGTAGGGAGTATTGGCAGCACAGTTTACAAAAAGCATTATCCGAAAATCCACTGTCTGTTTTTGAAGTGGCAGATGATAGATGTCACATTGCATTCCATGCCATCTCAGAGGGTGATCTGACAGTCTTTACTCAGCTTTTAGCGTTGGGTTTGACGACTGATAAGTCGCGTGGTGAGGCTTGGTTAAATCAACGAGAGGTTCGAGGGTTATCTGTATTACACTACTGCATGTTCCGGGCAATTTTTTCTAATCAAGATGATTTTTTGAAGGTTTTGTTAGAGACAAGCAAACGGCATGGTGTCAAACTCGTTGATAAACCTAGTTTTATGGGAAGTACTGCTCAACAAATGGCTCTGACCTTTGATCGAGTAGATTTGGCGCAATTGCTCCAAGAAGTCCAAGCAGTAGATGTGTTGGTTTTATTTGAGAGGGCACCAGAGATGATTACGCAACGAGAGAAAAATTCATCAAGTACTAAGCCTGATTGTATAAAGGATTCGTTGGATTTACAGTGTGTTGTATAAGGTTAAGCGCTCATGATTAGTATCAATCGTTTAACCAGCTCTTTTCATTTTAAAAGTATTGAACGCAAGATTTTGGTTTTAATTATTGTGACTTGCGGCACTATCATGATAGTGACTGGGGTTTGCTTTAGTTATTATGAACGTTATCAATCCAGTCGTTATCAATACCAGCATATTTCACACTTGGTCAATGTCATCATCCCTGGGTTACAGCAAGCCATTGTGTCTAATGATTTAAAAAAATCAGAAGCAATCCTGAAAACATTAAGGCATCTTTCTGAAATAGAAGATGTTGTTTTATTTGATGCTCAACATCAGTTTTTATTCAGTTATCAGGCTGCTGATGCACAAAACGTCACAGAAGATATTTTTGAGGAAACTCAAAAAAAGCGCAATAAGTTTGCTATGTATTCCTATCCGCTCTATCAGAAAACCGGCACGATTTTGGGTACATTGTACGTGATAACCAATCCCAGTTATGTACAGAGAGAAGTGGGTAGAGTACAGCTATTACTGATGGTAGAGCTATTTTTGCTATTAATTTTGGCGTATTTATGTACCTACTTTTTTACCAAACAGATTTTACAACCCATACAGTCTTTGATTTACGCTGCCAAACAAATCCAAGCACGCCAAAATTTTAATTGGCAAGTGCCTAATCCTTATCATGATGAATTTGGCACATTAATTGATGCTTTTAATACAATGCTGCGGCAAATTGAAAGTATGCAGGGCTATTTAGATGACATCATTAATTGCATGCCTTCTTGTTTAATAGGATTATCTCCCACCTGGGAAATCACTGTCTGGAATCAAATTGCTGTTGCTTGGAGTGGTTATTCTAAGCAGTCTTTACAGTACATGAGCTTAGGGCAAGCTTTGCCCATGTTACAGTCACATTTAACTACCATTCAACAAGCCATGTTAGAACAACAAATCGCTTACATTGATCCGTATTTATATGGTGAAAATTACTATACAGCGGTGGTTTATCCGCTGTCTGTACCAGAAATGGGCTGTGTGATTCAGGTTAATGATTGTACAACCCAAGTGAAAATGGAGCATACGCTCATTCAACATGAAAAAATGATGTCAGTAGGGGGATTAGCCGCAGGCATGGCACATGAGCTCAATAACCCACTGGGCGGGATTTTACAGCAGGCACAAAATATTGAGCGCCGGTTATTGCAAGATTTGCCAGCCAATCAGCAAGTTGCTGACACATTACAAATAGAATTACAGAAAATACAAGCGTATTGCCAACTGCGCGATATACCCAAGTTGCTCAGTGGGATGCAAAGCTTAGGTCGTCGCGCCAGTGATATTATTCACCGCATGCTACAATTTGCAAAACCTGCACCTCAGGAAATGCATTCTGTACCCGTAAAACAATTGTTTGACCATACCCTCAGTCTCATTGGACATGATTCCTTAATGCAATCTGTGATTATTACAGAAGATGTGCCTCAAGATTTACCTGAAGTCCCCTGTATCGCCAGTGAAATAGAGCAAGTCTTATTTAATATTTTCCAAAATGCTTTGCATGCCATGCGAGATAGAGAGACAAAAGTACTCAAGCTCAGTGCTTTTTTACAAGACCAGTATGTATGCTTGCAAATAGCTGATACAGGTGCAGGGATGGATGATGCACTCATGAAAAAAATCTTTGAACCATTTTTTACAACTAAACCCCCCGAGCTAGGTACAGGGCTCGGACTCTCCGTATCCTACTTTATTGTCAATGTTCGCCATCGGGGTGATATTTTTGTTACCTCAGAGGTCGGGCAAGGAGCATGCTTTAAGGTCTGCCTACCATACCATGCGCTACCCAATTGATTCTTTCCCGTTTTATGAGAATGATACGCTCAGAAAGCGGCATCAACCGTTTAAGACTCTAAATCTACATTGGCTAATAGCGGACTTAAATCATGCGGCTGACCTAAGAGCTCACGATAAATGCTGTAATACGTAATCACATTTTTCACATAATGCCGTGTCTCTTGATAGGGAATCGTTTCTATCCAGGCATCGGCATCCAGAGGCTTCTCTGGTAGCCACTGACGAATACGAGACGGGCCTGCATTGTAGGCCGCTGTTGCTAAGATAGTATGACCATCCAAATCCTCATACAGTGAGCGTAAATACTGAGAGCCCAGTTGGATATTGAATGCAGGTTCAATCAATTGTTTATCCGAACGAATAGCCATGCGATTTTTTTTGGCGATATGTTGTGCAGTGCGTGGCATTAGCTGCATCAGCCCAAGGGCGCCAGCAGGTGAGCGCACATCGGATTTAAAGGCACTCTCTTGACGCGTAATAGCAAATAACCACGCAGGATCTAATTTTAATTTTTTAGCCATACTAAAAATATTTTGCTGATAGGCCAAAGGAAAGCGTACAGGCAGGTCGCCTTGATACTGCGCCTTAGAGCTCGCCATCACA
>JAHFQF010000084.1:6664-9591 GCA_023266435.1 Legionellales bacterium
ACTTGCGGCGATTAATTCAGACTCACTCATCAAAGAGAGCCCAACTAACCACTCACGGCGTGCTTGTGCATCGCGTTTTAAGGCTTTCAGCTCCAATGCACGTTTGACGTTGGGTAATGACAAAACTAAGTTAGCATAACTGGGATCAATGGCTAAGTGAGCCTGATTAAAGCGGTATTTTTGATTTAAAATTTTACTGGCCATAAAGCCATAGTAATTTCTGTTTTGGGCCAGTTTTTGGTAGATGGTTTTGGCTTCAGCAGCATGATTTAATTTCTGATAGGCTCGGGCTAGCCAATACTGCCAAACGGTATCACTTTGCTGCGCAGGTGTTAGTCCAGCAATACCACGAACTACTCCTAACCAATCTTGTTGTCTGATGGCGGTACGGACTTTCCATTCTTTTAAGGTATCGTTTAGCAGCGGCTCAGGTACTTTATTTAACCACGCTTTTGCAAGATGACTGTGTTGTTGTGCCAAATACATGGCGAGTATTGCCGCCGCTTTTCCGCGTTGTGTGTCATTGAAGTGTGCTAGTGTATCAATGTGCTCCCAGGCTTTGACTGCGGCTTCGGCATCTTTCACAGCCATACGCTCGAGGCCTGTGAGGCGAATTTCAGGATAGAAGGGGTGCCTCTCTGTAAACAGCTTCTCATCTTTGATAAGGGCTGGGTAGGACTTCACGCGCATCCAGAGTCTAGCAATACTCTGCTCTCCAATCGGTAGCTTCTTACTTAAATACTGTACCAGGGTATCATTGCCTTTTTTAATCGCTAAATGAATGCGTTCCCAAACCAGTGGTTTTTCTATGCCAATGGTTTTATCCCATGCTTCAAATACAGGATCGCACGCAGGAGGTTGCGGGGTTCCCACTAACCATAGAGGCTTCGCCTCTAAGAGCACTGCAGGATTTTGTTCAGTTTGATATTTTGCCCATATTGCATAGCATTGTAGATCGGGCTGCTGTGAGCCCGTGTAGCCTGTTAAAAAATTTTGCCAATTTTTCTTTTGCGCTTGCAGTCTCAGCCATTCTTCTTGTAGTGGGGTAATAAAAGGCGCATTCGGATAGGCTTGTTTAAGCTGTTTAATCTCTGCAAAGGGGGTGGAGGTCATTTGCTGTTTTTTGGCTTCATAGATTAAGTAAGGATAAAGTGGATAATCTTGTAATTGCGCAGAGAGATCATTAAAGGTCTTCCATTGATGTGAGCGTAGGGCACGCTCTGCCATGATAAATTTATCGCGATCACCTTGTGTCGCGTCATAAGTGGTGCTTGCCATTCCAGGAAGGGGTAGGCAGAATAAAATGGTCAGTAAGCAAGTACACGGTAAAAAAAGTTTCATAGCCCAGACAAAAGCAAAGGAGGATACTATTAAAAATAGTTGATTTTTTAGGGGGCAGGGTATAGTTGTTCAAGCACAAAGATGTTCAGGATAGGTCAGAGAAACTTATCTTAGTAGAGAAAATGTCGATATTAAAAACAAGCGAGGTTGACAACATCATGCGTAATCAGACTGCACAGATACGGACACACAAATTTTATGAAGCTTATCTTAGAGCGCAGATGCGCTATTTGCATAAGCCAACTCATACGAATTGGCATCGCAAAGAGGCACTGTTAGAGGCGTACCAAAAGGCCTTAGGAACAAAAAATCTAAGTTAAAGTGCGAACCACACCAATCCCAATCCCTTCAATCGTGAGCTTTTGATGAGCTAGATCGACGTGAATGACTTCAAAGTCGTCGTTTTCAGGTTTTAGCAGTACCTGATTATTTTGTCGATAAAAACGTTTGACGGTCACATTGTCTTCTAAACGTGCCACAACAATCTGACCATTGTGTGCTTCGGATTGTTTGTGCACAACCAAGTAGTCTCCATCAAAAATACCGGCGTTTTTCATGCTTAAGCCTTTGACTTTCAGCAAGTAGCTTGGTTCTTTTTCAAACAATTGTTTGTCTAATTGGATGCGATCTTCAATGTTTTCTTGTGCCAAGATAGGCGCACCAGCTGCCACTTGTCCAATGAGGGGTACACCTAAGGCATACATTCCTAATAATTGAATACCGCGAGAGGTTCCAGGGGCTAAAGCGATGGCACCTTTGCGAGCCAATGCGCGTAAATGATCTTCGGCAGCATTGATAGATTTAAAGCCTAGTTTGTCTGCGATTTCTGCACGAGTCGGAGGAGCACCATTGGTGTCCATATATTGACGGATCACTTGTAAAACTTCAGATTGACGTGCGGTGAGCTTTGTAGCAGGAGCTGTAACTGTACTCATTGTGGTTATATCCCTAAACCTGTCTATTTATCCAGATTATATGTTGTAAATTTTTAATGTGCAAGGGCTCTTGGACCAAACGGTACACTAAACTAATGCGTGGCTAGTCTCAAGTAATCCCAGCTCTGAGTTTTCGTTTGAATGAGTCTAGGCATGAAGGCAGTTGTCTCGCGACATCTCCATCCCTGGCTACGATTGACGCATCGCTGCGCCAATCGGTCGCTCCACAACTCCTGTCCTGCCTGGCTTGGTGCTGACAAAACTCCGAGTTCAGTTTCAAGTAGCAATCACTGTTTACTCGTAGCGCATTTTTGCACCCAGTAGTCGCAAAAAAAGTCTCTCTCATCTAGTCGCAGTCACTTTGCTGGAGCATCAAAACTCGCTGTTTTCTTCGCTCAGCTTGAGCTATGTGGCTTATTTTTAGTATCACGGTATACTGTGATACGCTGCCTGACCAGGGTAACCGCTCAAGGGTGAGCTGAGATTCAAAAACTCGGCTACTAGATCTTGAATGCTTACTAACCAGGACGGTATATACCCAAGATCCTTCAAAATGCGTAGTTTATAGCAAAGCGAGTTTAGTCGGATGTAGTCTTCTGAGCCGAGAAATAGTCGATACTATTGCGAGGTGAGGAAGGCTGCAGATGGTTA
>JAHFQF010000244.1 GCA_023266435.1 Legionellales bacterium
GAGGTACAAAAAGAACCGTTTAAAAATACTGCTCGATTTTTCATGATTTAAGTAGATGACGACCCTATCAGTTGACTAGCCCGCATACTAACATAGTCACTAAAGCGGCGCCAGATCCCGCCCTTAGGGCTATCTGATAAAGCAACTAAAGGTGTATCTACTACAAGCGCATCACCCAATTTTACTTCTAATTTTCCAAGATTTTGGCCCTGGGAAACCGGTGCTTTGATAACCTTATCAACATTGAGAGAGGCTTGTAGATTTTTGTATTGTCCTTGAGGAATGGTGACATAAATGTCTTGCTTGACCCCAAGTGGCAAAGAACTCACTTGACCCATCCAGAGACGCGCTTGATTGAGTGTATCGCCTGCTGCATACAGTTTATGGGTCTCGAAGAAGCGAAAACCGTAAGACAATAAACGCTGGCTTTGTTCGGCACGGCTATTGTCACTTTCTGCACCTAACAACACGGAAATAAGTCGCATATTGTTTTTTACTGAACTGGCCACCAGGCAATAACCTGCGCCTTCCGTATGCCCTGTTTTTAAACCATCAACACTGGGGTCACTCCATAGTAAACGGTTACGGTTCGGTTGTTTGATGCCGTTATAAGTAAACCATTTTTGAGCGTGGATGGCATAGATCTCGGGAGGAAATTCGGTAATGATAGCTCGTGTCAAAATGGCTAAATCATGCGCTGTGGTGTAATGATTGTCATGTGGCATCCCATTCACATCCCCGAAATGTGAGTTGGTCATACCCAATGATGCTGCATAAGAATTCATCAAATCAACAAACCCTTGCTCGGTGCCTGCTGCGTGCTCAGCCAGAGCAATCGACGCATCGTTACCTGATTGAATGATAACCCCATGAATGAGTTCGTCTACAGTCACTTCTTTGTTGACCTCAATGAACATGCGCGAGCCTTCAGCTTTCCATGCGTTTTCACTGATACGCACGACGTCGGTCAGTTTGATATTTCCAGCTTGTAATTCTTTATTGACTACATACATGAGCATGAGTTTAGTTAAGCTAGCGGGCTCTAAGTGCTCATCCATGTTTTGACTGGATAAAATCTTACCACTGTTGAAATCCATCAGTACGTGCGCTTTAGCAGGTAAGGTGGGTGGATCAGGAATAATTGCTAACGAGTTGGCGGCCATCGCACTGGCTTGCCATAAAAAAAGAAAACTGATAGCAATTAAGGAAATCAAACGATGCGTTTTCATGGAGCGAAATCCCTCAAATTAATGTGTTAAAGACATGGTGGTATGAAATCCACATCAGTCTATCACAATCATCCCTCGTCGAATATGGCTGTTAGCGAGATGCTTGCGCTTTAAAGACTCCGCTTCGGTCGTTTCATGAAAAGGACCTACGCGTACTTTATACAGCAATTGAGAGCCTTGATAACTGGGTTGAATCACCGTTTTGGCAACGCGCGCGATGTCTCTTTGTAAGGATTCTGCTTTGGTTTTATCTTGGAATGCGCCTAATTGAATGTAGACTTTTAATTCGTCGGCATAGCGTTCTAAGTTGGGGGCCTGGGTATGGTATTGAGGACGAAACTTGAGGGGATCTAATGCTTCCACCTCTACAAAGCCAGTACCTTTTTGTACGATACCTAGTTTCTTAGCAGCAGCATAGGACAGATCAATGAGGCGATCACTGTAAAAGGGACCTCTATCATTGATCTTCACTATCACACTTTGCTTGTTTTCTAAATTCGTGACGCGTGCATAAGTAGGTAAGGGCAATGCACGATGTGCAGCGGTCATGCCATAGACATCGTAGGGTTCACCGCTGGCCGTGTCCTTGCCATGGAATTTATTACCATACCAGGATGCTAAACCCTTTTCCCGATACCCTTGACTGCTTTTCAAGGTGTAGTAACGCTTTCCAAAAACCTCATAGCTGGCTGAGTTACCACTTTTAGTGGAGGGCTCTACTTTAGGCACTGCGTCCGGAATACGCGAAATATCTTTATAGTAATCTGGGGCGCCATCTCGATGGCTAATTTGACTACAAGCCCCTAGGCTAAGCAGCGCTACTCCAAATCCTATGTGTAATAATCGCATTCGCTGATGTTCTCCTAACTTGGGTAGGGTCTGTTGCTTTCATAAATACCAGAGGATACATTTAGCTGTTCTTTAATTTTTTCACTTAATTCATAAACAGCCATGGCGTAAAGATTGCTGTGATTGTAACGAGTAATCACATAAAAGTTATTTAGCGCAACCCATAAGCTTTCCCCTTGAGTTTCTTCTAAGGCTACGAGTGCAACCGGGGTGTTATCTGCCAAAGAAGCTTCTGTACTAATTCCTGCTTTCTTGATCTCAGCAAATGAATACTTAGGGCTGGGATTTGTTTTCGGTGAAAGCAACTGCGCATAATTTTTATTGTTTGCTTTAGCAGTATACACAATAGGTTCCGCTGTTTTCCAGCCATTTTTCTGGAAATAGTTAGCAACGCTTCCAATTATATCCTGCCAATTGTTAATCAAATCCTTCTTGCCGCTGCCGCTGTAATCAACGGCATAGTGACGATAAGAGCTGGCAATAAATTGAGGGCCACCCATTGCACCAGCATAAGATCCTTTCAATGCTAAGGGATCGAAACCTTGCTCTTTAGTGAGCAACAAATAGTGCTCTAATTCACTGCT
>JAHFQF010000245.1 GCA_023266435.1 Legionellales bacterium
ATATGCTTTTAGATGCCTCACAAAGTATCTATCTACAAGTAACCATGCCTGGCAATAATAAGATCACAGTGTCCATCAAGGATATACTCGCAACGATTATGCTTTGGGCAGTACAAGAGAATTTAGATGATGTTATTGAATTCTTGCAGACCATACGTGCACATCTATTTCCATACAAATACAACCAAGAGCTATTTGATCGTATCCAAGGCGGAAAATTTCTAACAAAACATCTTGCACAACAGACAATACACTTTGCTATCAACAACGACTTACAGTACTTCTTAGATTATTTTCTTTGCAGCATGTACCGTCAGCCTAAGCTTCATGAGATGAATGTTACAATGAAAAAAGAAATCCTTCGCTACAGAAAAAAACTTTCACGCTCAATGCAAAATCAACTCGCAATTACCTTAACGACCTATTACCCTGATATCTTTGAATTTAAGGGTAATGGACATCTCCGTTCACTATAAACGTAGTACTCACATATGCCCGGCAAGTCCGGGCATATTTTTTTCTTGTCATACCACGATAATGTTGGATATACTTCCCCCAATATATCTGATAAGCACAATTTTTTAGGAGCTTGATGAGTATTCCAACAATCCTGAATAAACTACTGATCGTGGCATTCACAACAACATTTCTTTACATACATTCCGTCAATGCAATGTACCCATATTCCGATCATGTAGGTAATGATAGCCATGAAGTATCCCGTGCTGATATGCTCAGCAATGAATCGGAGCTTCATCTTGCATGTCAGCACGGTAATCTGCAAAACGTCAAAACAATTATTCAGCTAGCTCAAGATCGTGGCATCGCTCAAAAACTTCTTTGTCAGGAAGATTATTTGGGCCAAACTGCTTTGCATATTGCTGCAGCATTTGGCCATTTAGAAATTGCTCAGGAACTTGTTAAGATCGCAGAAGAGCTATGGGTTGCTGCTGAAGTAATCAGCGCTGATGGCTTTTTTGGACGAGATCCATTATTTTGCGCCGTTGTCAACAATCACAAAACTCTTATCACTTTCTTGGAGACTGCCCAAAAAAAATATGGACTTGTATAATCTATCTCAAATTCATAACCTTAAACAAACCAGATTACTAAGTTTATTACTGCAGGAATACCTATGAAAAAAGCATGCCATTTTTTACTCACGCTTATCATTGCAATGCCTAACTCTATTCAGCTTATCGCAATGATGCCTCAATCTGTCGTACAGCCCATAACACCTAGAATAATTATTAGGCAAATAGAAGAGCTAGATCCTAAAACGATACAACAATATTTTTACCAGTTGCGCGGAGAAGGCCTTTATAAAATGGGATTACGCCTTGTCTACGCACATCGATACGATAGAAATCTTGATCATCTTGACTGCGTTCATTTTATTAAAGAGATAAACAACTGGGTTAACGACTGTGGCGATCAGGTAACTCAAGTACTTTCACAACCATACCTTCCTTACATATTACCTTTTCTTGAAACAATCATCGGAGAACCTGTTATCACGCTTGATCTTTCTAAACTAAGCTCCGCTGATGATAATGATAGGCTTACAAGCCTTCCCATTGAAATTGGTTATCTCTATAATTTGAAATATCTTTATCTTAACGGAAATCGTATCAAAACGCTGCCCATCATATTGGCCAAACTACCATCATTGACTTCTATCTGGACCGATAAGGACGTTGAAATACCTGAGCAATTACGCCACAATAAGAATCTCGCAATTGCTCAATTTAAGAGCTTATCCGAAAATTGAAATCCCATATCAAAATTGCTAACAAAGAGAGCGTTGTAATTATATTGAAATTTTCTCTAACACGACGTCATCCCCGACTTGATCCCAGCCTTCGCCCAGGTGGCTATGGCGGGCAGGCAGGGGATCTAGGCTGGATTCCGGCTCAAGGCCGGAATGACGTAATACTCAGATGTAAGCCTACTTACTTTTTTAAACTAATTTTCGGATAGGCTCTAATACAAACAAGACAAATACCTAAGATGAATACGGAGATCTTAATGAAAACTATACATAACATTATGTCTATTATTACCGTTGCAACCACCTTATCAGTTGATGGTGCAAAGCTGCATTTTAAGGTTACCGAAACGATCGATCCATTTTATGTCACGTTTAAACGCTTTTATGAGATGGAAGAACAAAGCAAAAATGAATCGGACGATAAAATGTTGCTACGTTTTTCGTTTTCTCAAAAACATGGTACTGATCTTGACTGGTTACCATGCTGCTATTTTCTTAACAACATAGATAAATGGGTTAATGGGTGGAGTTTTGAGCCAACAATTTTACTTTCACAAAAATACTTACCGTTTGTGTTGCCAATTCTTAAAAAAATCATCGATAAGCCTATTAAAAAACTCTGCCTTGCACACCAAAAACTCACCATATTACCCGAAGAAATTACTACGCTTACCGAGCTTGAACAGCTTGATTTAGAGGGGAACATGCTTAACACACTGCCTGAATCACTTGCTATGCTCACTAAGCTAAAAATGATTGTCGTCGACCCTGGGGTTGCTATTCCTGATAAACTTAGGAATAAAAACGGGCTTGTCATCAGCATTATGGAGGATAATCCCCATACCTCTGCTCCACGCCCAAAGCTTAAAAT
>JAHFQF010000246.1 GCA_023266435.1 Legionellales bacterium
GCACTGGATCTAGACCAATCTGGGCATTGCAATGATCATGAATTAATTTTTTATAGCTACAAAAAATGGGGGATTGATCTTGGTCAACATCTACAAGGCAACTATCAACTGGTGCTCTGGGACAAAGAACAAAAACAAATGCTCTGCGTCAACACACCCTTTCTAGAGCAACCTTTATACTATCACTCATCCAAAGAAACTTTTTATTTTGCAAATAATTTCTCAATGCTGAAACGGGCCCTGGGTAAATTAAATCTTAAAGCTGACGCTATTGCAAATCACTTATTAGGTAATTTTATTCAACAACCACATGACAGAGAAACAACTTGCTACAAGAATATATTTAGATTACCACCTGGACACTCGCTGATAGTCAAAGACAACAAGCTCAATACCAAAAAGATTTCGCATGATTTGTCAAGGTCAATACAGCTTGACTCGCGAGAAGAGACCGTTCTTGCCTTTCGCGAATGTTTCACAAAAGCTGTTAAAGACTATTTACCCCAACAAGGGCTGATAGGAAGCCAACTCAGCGGCGGCTTAGACTCTTCATCAGTCTCACTGATAGCTGCCCAACTACTAAAAGACTCGCACCAAAACCTTACTTGCTTTGGTGTAGCTCCTGATGCAAGCCTGAATTTCCCTACTTATAAAAATTGGAACTTAAATGACGAAGCCTTAATGCAAGCCGTGGCAAGACAAACTGATAATATTAACCTACAGCTGATCAGATGCAATAAACCTGCTATAAAGCTCACAGACCTTACTAAATTTTGTTATCAATTTTGTGAATCGCCAGCAGCTAACGTCATGAATATGACCTGGATAGCCTCCATACTCTATTCAGCAAGCCAACAAGGTATCCATACTCTACTCAATGGTTATGTGGGAAACTTAACGATCTCATTCAAGGGGCAACATCACACTAACACTGTATTACGGAACCTGGCCAAGCTGAAACATAAGCTCTTCGCAGCTAAAAACACTATTTTTGATTCATCGCTCATAAACCCCCTGGCTCTTTCAAAATACAGGCTCCATCCACCAGATCCTAGCGTTTGGTACGATTTGACTATCCAACAATTATTTGCTGTTTTTAAACCTGAGCACTCGCCCAGTTATGATGTTTCACACGCCTTGCAACTGCATTTTAATGTACGAGAAATCGACCCCACGACCCACCCAGATGTTGTAAGTTTCTGCCTGAATATGCCTAATGACATGTATTACCATAAAGGCGTCTCACGATGCTTAATCAGAGAATCTATGCGGGGTATCTTGCCAGAAGTCATTCGACTTAACACCCGGCGCGGCACGCAATGCGCGAGTTGGTTTTATCAGCTGAAAGAAGCCCTGCCTTATTACCAGGCTTTATTACCAAAATTCAAAAAAAATGATTTAATTCAAGAAATCATTGACCTGAAACAAATGGAAGCGCTCATGAATGAGCTACCTTCCTATGATCCTTTCAAACATGAGGCCATGCAGACATATTTCAAGTTTAATTCTAAGCTCATAAAAGCCTTGCATGTTGCTGAGTGGATACACTTGCATGATGAACCCGAACCCTGGGAATTTAATCCCGTACTCTAGGGTCTGTTTACAATTGGCCACCCTACTGCAAAAAACGTAAGATTTGTAAAAACTAAAGATCATTTTCGTTAAATAGAGCTCGCTATTCGCCTCAAATGATCTTTAATTTTTCCTAAATCCCCGCTTTTTTCGCTACGGGCACCAATTATAAACAAACCCTAAACTCATGGCGATTGCCTTGTTGCCTGCGAAGCAGACGAAACATCGCTGCAATCTCTGTGTCTAGTTCTAATGCTTTAGCAATCGCTTCAAGTTTAGCATTGGTCATGCTGCGTTTAAACACTTCGCTTGCTTGCCAAGGATTGTAGAGAGACAAGGCTACACTCTGCCAGTCCGATGAATCTAAAAAATGGCTTCTCGCAGGAGAGACGTGATCCGTGGCTTCCCGTGCTTCAACCCCAAATTCTCGACAAAACGCCAGATAGATCATCTCGGTAGCACGTCGTTTTGCTTCAACGGTATGGCCTGCTATGTGTGGGGTTGCGATGGTCGCCAATGACAAAAGTTCTAGATCAATCACAGGCTCATGCTCCCAAACATCTAAGCACCATACAAACTTGTCTTTAAATAATTTAATCACAGCCGTCTCTATGACTGCCCCACGACTGGCATTCAGTATTACGCTACCGGGTTTACACTGCATTAAAAACTCTGCGCCTATAAAATGGTAAGTGGTATCATTGCCAGAAGTAGTCAAGGGAACATGTAGACAGATGAGATCACATTGAGCTATTTCAGATAAAGATACTGATTTAAAACCAGGTTCATTTTGACTCCGCGGCGGATCATTCAGCAAGAGCTCAAAACCCAGTGCCTGTAGATAGCGCTGCAACTGCCCCCCCACACAACCTACACCCACGATGCCAATCAAAGGTTTTTTTGGCAATAATGCTTGTTGTTGCAAATGAGCAATGCAGCACATGACATACTCAGCCACAGCCACAGCATTAGACCCTTTAGCCACATACCAAGGAATCTTAGCTTCCTTTAAATAATCAATATCTAAGTGATCCGCTCCCGCGCTACA
>JAHFQF010000247.1:0-2052 GCA_023266435.1 Legionellales bacterium
ATCATCTCCAACATCAAAGGCATAAAAAAGCAAGATGTTGCCTTTAAATTTATTACGTGAATTTGACGTTACGAGCTCTTGATTCATGGCATGCTCCTTAACCTATTTAATTCGTTGCAGATTTATTGGCATAGCTTAGCACATTGCACCATCATTGTGCACATCCCTTGCAGCCGCCTCCATCAAATCTCTATACCCACGTAGAAATTTATCAGCAATCTGCATTGCGGGAGTAGATGATCCAGCATTTTCTACAAAGGCAATAAACGTTAATGGTTTACGCGTTTTTTCATAATAAAAATAGCCAACCACCCATCCATGCTCAAGCTGGTGCTTGTAGATCTGTTCGTGGTCCAAACTCACTGTTTGCGCCGTTCCTGTTTTTGCATAAACATCAAAACCTTTAATGCGCTTCAACTTTCGAGCAGAGCCATTTTCTACCGCCTCCTTCATGCCACTGCGCAAAAACATCAATGTTTCAGGGGCAAGATCAACCTTCTCTTTTTCTACCAGTTCATGTTCAAGAAGGCGAGGGCGAACCAAGTTTTCTGTACAAATCGCACTCACCATGCATGCAACTTGCAAGGGAGTAACCTGTAAATACCCCTGCCCGATCCCTGTAGAAAGTGTCTCTCCCTTCCACCAACGTTCCCCTTTTGCAGCTTTCTTCCACGCAATGGTTGGTACAAGTCCAGGCTTTTCTGGCAACAGAAAATTTGTCTTCCTCCCAAGACCAAAGCGCCGCGCATACTCAGCAAGTTGATCTACTTTTAATTTCTGGGCTATGTGGAAACAGGTAATGTTGCATGAAACAGCAATAGCTTCTTTGGGCGTTAACTTACCATGACCTAAGTGGTTCATACAAAAATACTTACGACCGCAAAATTTAATATGGCCGTTGCACTGAATTTCTGAATTAACATTAATGACTTTTTCTTCAAGCCCAGCTGCAAGTGTCACTAATTTGAATGTAGATGCTGGAGGATAGACAGCGCTGGTTGCTCGATTGATTAGAGGATTATGGAGCATAAGCTTTTCCCAGTCTTGTCGGGATAATGGATTTAAAAAAAGATTTGGATCAAAATGTGGATATGAAACAAGTGTTCGAATGGCACCATCCTCTGGATCCATCAAAATAAATGCCCCAGATTGATCTGGTTGAAAAATATCTTCAGCAAGCTTCTGTAACTGAAAATCTAACGTCAAGATGATATCACTGCCAGCTTTTGCTTCTTTGTACACTTTCTGTGCAAGCATTTTACCAGTAGAATTAATAACCTGTAACAAGCGTCCCTCCTGCCCTTGCAATGCTGCCTGAAAATGCTGCTCAATCCCAGACTGGCCAACACTTTCTCCCCGATTCAGATACCCCAAAACATGACTTGCAAGTGTAGCATGTGGATACACACGCTTAAACCTATGTGCAACAACCAGACATTGCGCATCAGCACATTGTTCACTAATCTGACACAGCTGAGCAAAGCTAACATCACCTTTGAGCAAAACACGACGAGAATATTTTTCTGCGTATTCTATAGATCTACGCTTAGGGTTCTGGAGAAAATCAGCACTCAACACTTCACCAATTTTAGAAAGCACTTCTTGATCATGTGCAGCTAACGTACCACGCCCCATCCCATGCCAATACAGATCAAAGATGGGCCTATTGGCAGCAAGAAGAACCTGCTTACAATCATACACATCGCCACGCAGAGGAGGAATAATTTCCATGCGAAGAAAATTCTTTTCACCCAACTTAGAAAAGGTTCCACCATTTTCTATCTGTAGGTAAAAAAGACGTAGAACAAGAATCAACAAGAACAGTAAGAAAAAGTGTATTAGATGCCTAACTTTAAGGCCACGCGTTTTAGCTATTGCATGCTTAACCGTTATCACCATGCCCCTTTCACATTCGACTTTCCAATAAATCAAATCCTGCTGTCTAAACAATGTAAAAAAAGTTATTGTATCACGTTACTCATCAAATCAGATAATTATAAGATTCTTAACAAAAAAAAATACTGGCTTGAAAGCCAGCTTAAGATAACTACT
>JAHFQF010000247.1:2062-2620 GCA_023266435.1 Legionellales bacterium
CGTTGCTCTATCCAACTGAGCTACGGACACACAACAGAAAAAATGGTCGGGGCGGCAAGACTCGAACCTGCGACCCCTCGCTCCCAAAGCGAGTGCGCTACCAACTGCGCCACGCCCCGACATAATTTTTTAGATCAGTGGATAATAAATATTTCAAGCTAGTGGGGTGAACGACGGGACTCGAACCCGCGACATTCAGAACCACAATCTGACGCTCTACCACCTGAGCTACGCCCACCATTTCAAGGGATACAACAATGTGTTGTCCACTTTTGATAATGGTAGTATATGAGTTTTTATTTGAAAAATCAAAACAAAATTTCAACAAAATCTCATATTTTTTACCTTACCTTATCAATCTCGGCCTTATCATCGGTCAAATAATTGGCTTTAAGGAACTCAAGGGCCTTTTGACGGGTAGCCAAAATCTTTGGATCGCACTTACGGGCCATAGCAAGCAGATTAATCATATTAACCGCTGCTTGAACCTGTACATCATGCCCCAGCTCCTCTTTTTGCCGCTCTTCCCACTTTTTGGGGGAATGGTCATCTTTTTTA
>JAHFQF010000085.1 GCA_023266435.1 Legionellales bacterium
AACGTTTGTGGCACTAATGAAGGTAAGTTATTAAATTTCATATTTAAAAACTGGCCTTTAGCAAAACCTACCGTTAACGATGCATTCGTGATAGCCCCACCTGAACCACCAATAATGAGTGGCGCAAACCTATTAATCACATCGAGATCTAATCCACTGTACTGGAAAGAGTTACCGGGAGTTACTGATAAACCAGCAAAGCGTAAGGTTTGAAAATGATTGCCATTGCTTAAAAAATTGCTAGGCGTTCCACCCGATAAAGTCGTGCCACCATTTCTATCTAAGGTGCCTCCAGAAATAAAAGGGGCACCTAAGTCTAAGGTGATAGAGTTAATCACATATCCGGGATCAGAGGCATTGATGATGATACCTGATTGTAAAAAAGCACCGATGTTTGCAATCACAGAAATAAATGCTGCATTTGCGGACATAGAAAAAAACAAACCGACTGATAAAAACA
The DNA here is from genome assembly GCA_023266435.1 of Legionellales bacterium. Lineage (GTDB taxonomy): Bacteria > Pseudomonadota > Gammaproteobacteria > Berkiellales > Berkiellaceae > JAHFQF01. The sequence goes on from JAHFQF010000085.1 coordinate 461, forward strand.
GAGCTTTTGAAACCTTCATACACATCTCCCCCAGACACCTTCAGTATAAAGTTTCCGAGGGATTCTTGCTATATTTTTTAACAATCAAAAAGCAGACTGGTTTTAGTTTATTAACTGTGTATGAGGGCTGTTCATTATACCCTCAAGCGTAAACGAGACGTCTGCTGAGGGCCAAGTGGCTGAGCATCAACCTGCTGTATCTGTGATGTAGAACAGTCACGTTTTGAGGGTAAGATATGTAGTTCAATCTGCTCTATAGGCGGGTTACTATGCTTACGAGTGAGCTGATTTAAGTAAGATTTCATTGGTTTGATTACAGATAAAATTTTATTTCTCAATAAAGCAATGATTTTCCAAAAAGCCTCGTAATTAGTTGCTTCTTCTTTTTTATCTTTAAATCGTAGATAGTTACTAGAGGCAAGCGCCTGCAGTCTGAAGTTTGCATCCACTTGCTGCGGATGCGCGTTAATATATTCATTAGAGGACTCTAAATACGTATTAATATACCCCGTATACACATCTTTAGAGCGGTCATCGGCCATATAACAGGCACTCAATGGCATTAAATGTGGATCGGTTTTCGCTTTGGTTGAGGGCACCACCACTTCACAATGCTGCTCTAAATACTCACGATGGGCTTGATACTCTACAGGACAATCATCTCGGTATTTGGTATTTAATGGATTATCTCGTATTTTTTTAATTTTTTCATGTAACTTTGAACGAGACAATACCTTATCGTTTTGTCGATGCAGATAAGTCTTATAAGGCGTTTGATAAGCAAAAGATTTTCCTGGTGTCATGTGCCAACCTAAATGCTGCAACAGCGGCTTAACAAAAGGCACCAAATAACTAGCATGTATTTTTTTGAGCTCTTCTTGCAAATGTTTTTTGAGCGACTGAAAGGAATTACTATTAATTAATCGTATCTTGATGCCTTGCTCTTCACAAGCTGTTTGTACCGCTTGCATCACCCCTGCGCCTAAGCAATCGCCCATCAACACAATCTTATCCGGAGAAATGCCCTGATCCAATAAGTGATTAATCATTGCAAGCGTACAGTTCACCACATCGTGCAATTCATATACTTCACCTTTGCTCGCATTCATGCCAAAGGGATTAAATGAATATTGAGTGGCGCCTGTTCGATTAGCGCTAGTAGCTAAATCCGCAAAACGCGCCTCGTAAGGGATTCGTGCACCCCATAATTGAATCATATGCAAACCTTCTCCAGGTTTGCCTGAGGTATCCTGGGGTGTTAATTTGACCCCATCGATGGGATAGACTTCACCTAAAGTATGTTGAGCATTTAATGTGAGCCTATCGGCAGAAAGCGTTTTGAATTCCTGATGATAATGACTTTTGGGATTTTTTTGTTGACGATGAACAAAGTCTTGAAAGGGATCAAGCAACCAGGGCATACCGCTAGAGCGGGCCGGTTTACCATAGCCTTTTCTTACATACCAATCGGCAATTAAGTGTAATTGCACTCTTCTAGTAGGGTATAAAAGACTACTGAGTGCCTTTTGCAACAAACGGCGCATTTCAAATCAATCCCAATTTAAATGATTTTTTAGTTAATTAACTGATTGACTACCATCAATAGTTTGTTTATTATATAACTTCATTTTGTGAAAAACAAGTAAGCTCACTCTGCATCCCGATAAGGTAGTAAAATATGATACAGCCGCATGCCAACTTTGCATCTATCGCAGCAGGAGTCTATCAAGACTATCTATCCAAGCCTTTTCATGGAAAGACGTGGTTTAATCGACTCCGCATTCAAACGCATTTGACTTGCGATGGCACTAAAATTTATCGGCCCAATCATGGTTTAGCGCACTCTATTCGTGTTGCTCATTATATTCCTTATATTTGGGAGTATTTTAAAAAAAATGGGGTCAGAAATGCAGACGGCTCTGATCATTACGGTTTTGATAAACTCACCGAGTTAGAAGTACAAAAAATTCAAATTGCTGCTTTATTCTATGTAGTCGGTCGAGAGGACGAAACTGGTTTTAGACACAGTGCTACCAGATACAACAGCTATCGTGCTGCTTCTGCTGAGAAATTTCGCGACTATTGCAAATGCCATGATTTAATTGGTGATGGAAAAGTTTTTGCTAATATAAGTGACATGGAACAGTATGCTACCTTCTTGCATCAAGGCGAACACGGAATCATTGAGGCTATCAAACATAATCAAAAAATTAACCCCTTGCGCATTTTACTCAGCACAGCACATGAGCTAGATCTCTCTCGCTGCTTTCCTAGAAAGCGTTATCAAGCTGCTTTGGTCGAAGAAAAGCTCAATTATTTCTCACAGTATGCTAACAATCGAGATCTACATGCTTTAATGGGCTATGCACAAAACTGTATTATTGCGACTGGCGATGTGTTAAGTGTTGCTTACCAATTTGATCAGCACACAACGCCTGGTGATCAGCCTCAGACAGCCATTCGACCGCTTCAGCGTACACTGACACCCATTTCTTGGAAAACCCGTTTTAAATGGTTTAGCAATTTCTATTCTTTTTTCTATCCACGCTACTATAATTTTAAGCTTTTCAAACAAGCGAGCACCAATGCAGAGTCCTGTTTGCAGCTATTAGACTCTACTCCCAAACCCATATTTTTAAGTGACTCCTTAGCACACGTTCAACCTAAACTCAGTGAGGCGCTGCAAACTATCCAAGCTGGTGACGCGGTCATCCGATTAATGAATACAGACCCGCAATCTAATCAACTACGTTTTGAACTTGAGCAATATGCTGATACAAAGTCTTTTAGACCTGTCTATTTTCAAAAAAGAAACGATGTCTCTGAAACAGATCGGAATTTTTTAGTCGACTTGAAACGATCTTCTAAAAATGAACGTAAAGGCGTTACTCGAGCATTAATTGATACTGCAGAACCCTCTAGCAATGAAACCGTTTATTATTCAGAATCAGGTGATTTACTAAGCAGACCCGTTTCTACAGAAAATCGTCGTGGTCAATATAAAGACACTCCTTATACGAAAAAAGCTTCTTATTCACTGCTGCGTCAAGATGGCCAAATTAAACATTTTTCTGGCAACTCCCCTATCGATTTCTTCAAGCACTTATTTGGAATATCTATTAAAATCGGTCTACTCTGTGATGTTAAAGAGATGCATCGCAAAGGTGAAAAATATCTCTTTGCTAAAGATGTAGGTACGACAGGCCCAAGTGGGTATTTCTGGCTAGGCAGAGATCGTAGACAATTTTCAGATGCACTTTTTCCAGAGAGATTTTCACCACTGACTCTTGAAGGATTAAAGGAACATATTAACCAAAAGGACCCTGCTCAAAAATCTGGTCCAACGCTATTACCTAGCGTTGCAGACAATGAGATGTTAATTGGTGGATCGGCAGCTGCACTAAAAGGCCTATTTGCTACAAAAAATACCTTGGCTCATAGACTACGTCTCTTAGAAACTAAATTGTGCCTCATTGCTGATTATGGCTTAAATCTTCCTATGCTCATCATTGACGGTAAATCCGCACCGCAAGATTATACCCAAGAGCAGATACAGGCAGACTTATTATATGCTTCCGCATGCTATCAACACAGCAATCTATTACAACGGATGCGTACTGCAAGTAGCTTAAAAACCTTCAAAAGAATTGCAAAGCAATTAAAAATTGAACTCTCCAATCCTAAGGAGGTGCGTCAATGGCTAGCTGCCGCAACTCGTGCTGACAGCACTAGTCATGATGCCCTGCACGGCGTTTCTTCTCATGCAACCGAATATTTAAAAACTCTACAGATAGCGAGAACGCCATCGCAAAATACAGGTAGCCCTTTGGAATGTGAAATGACAATGCATCTGCAATCAGAGCCATCCCTATTAAAATCAGGAAGCTTAACGCCAACATCTTGATTGTGGGATGCTTTTCAATGAATTGATTGATGGACTTTGCAGATAACATCATCACAAACATGGCGATCACAATAGCAGCAACCATGATAGGCAATTGATTCACCAAGCCCACGGCAGTAATGACTGAGTCTAAAGAAAATACAATGTCTAGAATGGCAATCTGAATCACTATCCACCAAAATGAAGGTTTAATCTTGGGTTGATGCGAGTCATTCTTGCGCTCGATGGATTCCATTTCTTGATGAATTTCATGGGTACTTTTTGCCAGTAAAAATAACCCTCCTCCAAACAAAATCAACGCTCTTCCTGTAATGTCCACGCCACCTAATGTGAGTAATGGCGTATTGAGCTTCATGATCCAAGTGAGTGAAAATAATAATCCAAGACGCGTCAACATTGCTAAGGCCAAGCCAATGATTCGACCTTGTGGGCGCTGCTCTGCGGGTAATCGGCTGACTAAAATTGATAAAAAGATAATGTTATCAATTCCTAAAATAATCTCTAATAAAGTTAAAGTCACTAGCGCAGCAAAAGTATTCGCATCAAACATAGCAATCCTAATAACCTATAGGTAAATTACACTTCATTCATGTGAGTGTAATCAGCTTTGACACAAAAGAAAAATAATTCCCATAGGTAGTTAATTATCTATCTATACCCAAGATGCTTCAAAATGCGTAGTTTATAGCAAAGCGGATTTAGCCAGATGAAGTTTTCCGAACCAAGGAATAGTCGATACTATTGCGAGGGGAGGAAGGCTACAGATGGTTAAATTCGAGCAGCTAGAAACAGGTATTTTGAAGTATCTTGGGTATATCAAGCGAGCCTGCCTATTGCAGGGCGTAAAAAAATATTATACCCTGAATTTACCAGGGTTTTTATGATCATGAATTTGGATTCATACAGATAAGGATATCTTGTGCGTACAAAAAAGCAGAAAGACCCATTGTCATACGCTATTCAAAAAATCTCTGATAATAAAACAGCAGTTGGAAAATCAACTTCCTACCAACTCAAACACATCGATGTCGTCCGTAAAATTGAAGAAGCAGAGTACACTGCGTATGCAGAAATGGCTCAAACTGCAAAAGTGAAAAAGTCAGGCAAGCGGTATCCCTTTCCTGCACGCCCGCAAGACATTGCGGTCATTAAAAGAAATATCGTTGGCTATTTTTCTGCGGCTACTGGAAAGATTTATCTCAATACAAAACAATCCGCGCAAAACTTAGCCAAAACCATTGTGCATGAGCTCATTCATAAACAAAATCGCGAGCGTTATATTACAGATTATGAGCAAAGTGATGAGCCGAATGGCCCCTTATTCAGAGATGAGTGGCGTGCTCGGTTAGCAGAGCATTTTTATGATGGAAAAAAACCTACCATTCCAGTTTTAAGGGCAGCCGCTCAACATGCCATTGAAGACAATCAAATCGACTTTGCCATACCTGATCCTTTAAGCATGCCAGAAGGCACCTACGTGTTACCCGCCTATCAAACACAGTTTGAGCAGGAAATTTCCTTATCACCAGCAGAGCGAAAAAATCCACCCAGACGGCTGGCGCTGACTGATACCAGAACAACACGGCGCATGGCGTGTTCATTTGTCAGCGAGCAGCGCACAATCCCACATCACCCCAAACAGACTCTACCCATCACACCGGCATTTGACCAACGGCGCATAACTCCTAAAGTCATGCCACTTCCTGGTCACGCTTGTAATCATTTACCAAAGCAAAAAATTTAAATCATCTAAAAAAGAGAAGAGGCCTATTCGGCCTCTTTTCTTTTTGGTTTATAAGTCTTCGCTTTTGGTCTAAAGCGCTCACGCTCAGGCGTTCTTTCATAGGATTTCTCATACGATCTTTCGGCTTTTTCAGCACCGCCAGCAGGTTTACATAATCTCAAGCGCTGACCAAAAAGGTAAGCAGAGCTTAAGGAAGATTCTACTTGGGCTGCTACCTCTTGTGAAAGATACAGAGTAGTATGAGTATCGTGCAATGTAATGTTACCAATGTTACTGCTATTAATGCCCGCTTCATTGGCAATTGCGCCCACAATATGTCTTGGTGATGCACCGTGTTCACGACCTACTTTAATTTCATAGGCAACCATGTTTGCATCCATTGGTCTTCTGCTTCTTGGGCGCTCACTACGTTCAACACCACCACGTTCAGCAGCACCACGTCTAGAAGGCGCTCTATCACCTGAGAAATCATCGCGATCAGAGAAAGTGCGATCGGCAGGAGTACGTCTAGAAGGGAAACGTTCGCCAGATGACCTCTCTGAACGGCGTTCAGAACGCTCTCCCCTGAAAGAATCTCGCTCAAAACGACCTTCCCTTGAAGAGTCTGTCAAGCGTGCACGTGAGCCCGCAAAAGCATCTCGTTTAGAGCTGTCTCTTTCAATCGGCTCTTCTTTAGCCCAAATGGATTTCTTACCTGCAGCCATGACCGCCAAAGAAGCAGCAATACGCTCCCATGGTAAGTTACTTTCTGCTTGAAAAGTGCTTAACATGCTTTGATAGGCATTAAAATCTTCTGTTGTCGTGGTGAGGCCTTCTTGGATTTTAGCCAGGAATTTTGTTTTTCTGATTTCACACAAATCTCGCATCGTAGGTAATTCCATTTTTTCAATGGATTTACGCGTCATGCGCTCAAACATTTGTACAAAGCGTACTTCACTCGGTCTAACCAATAAAATGGCATCGCCGGTACGACCTGCACGTCCTGTACGACCAATTCGATGTACGTAGACTTCAGTATTCATGGGTAAATCATAATTGATAACATGCGTGACTCGATCAACGTCTAGTCCGCGAGCAGCCACATCAGTTGCTACTAAGACATCAAATCGCCCTTGTTTAAAGCGATTAATGACTATCTCGCGCTTGTTTTGTGGAATGTCGCCGTTGAGCGCTTCACAAGGATAACCAGCCGTACGAATTTTATCTGCCAACTCCATGGTCATCATCTTTGTACCAGCAAAAATGATCACGCCTTCATGGGTTTCGGCTTCTAATAAACGTGCTACCGCCATCATTTTGTTTTCGCCTTTGACAACACAAAAACGTTGGCGAATGTTTTCAACAGAGTCGTGCTTATCCACAATTTTAATATGGGTTGCATCTCTCAAATATTGATCAGCAATATTTTTGATACGGGGTGGCATGGTGGCAGAAAACAAAGCAGTTTGGCGCGTTTCAGGTACTTGCTCTAAAATGATTTCCACATCATCAATGAACCCCATTTTCAGCATTTCGTCTGCTTCGTCTAACACTAAAAAGCGTAAGGAGCCTAATTTCAACGTGCCTCTTTGAATGTGATCAATGACGCGACCTGGTGTGCCAACTACGATTTGCACACCTTGGCGCAAGGCTTTTAACTGCGTTGCATAGTTCTGACCGCCATAGATGGGCAATACATGGCAATTATTTAAATATTTTGCATAATCTTTCAATGCATCAGCAACCTGAATGGCCAACTCTCTGGTGGGCGTTAAAATCAAGAGCTGCGGCGAGCAGTCTTCTACATTAATTTGAGATAAAAAAGACAAACCAAACGCCGCTGTTTTACCAGTACCTGTTTGGGCTTGACCCAACACATCACCACCAGCGAGCAGCTTTGGAATACTGGCCATTTGAATTTCTGTAGGGGCTTGATAGCCCATTTCTTGGATAGCACGGAGGATGGGTTGTTTTAAGCCAAAAGACTCAAAACCACATATTTCTGTAGTTTGCATAGGTTGAGTTCCCATTTTATTAGTTATGTTAATGATGGGCACTCACACCTAGTTGCATTTAAGTAGATCTCCACTCAAATGATTTTTTGCTACTGTAGTCGTCGCAGTTGATCTTTAATCACCAACTACTTTGACTACATTGATGTGTATAGCCCGCACTTGCACGACAGAGTTTAACATACCTTCTAACAAAATAGGTAATCATTTTGAGTGCAATTACACGCAGAATGCTGTGGCGCAAGATTATTGCATACCAAACCTTGCATAAACTCCAACCCTCTCCCCAAAATCAGAACTGGGTGCAGAGCAAACTGTTCTTAAATTGGTTTGATAACGTTGGACAGCCTCCGCCGTCACTATAAAATTCTGAGAGAATACCAAGGCAGGCGCAGCTGTGGCAGGAGGCGGCTGAAATCCCAAGGCCTGCAAACACCCACATCCGCGAGCATAGAATTCCCAATTTTCCTGATGGTTGGCATCAATCCGCAGTGCTAAATGATAAAAATTCGCAACTCGCGCAGCGTCTCGTAGCAAATCAAAATCGGATCGAGTAATAAGCGCATCAATGAGGCATCTTTGAATAGGATAGTGGACCCTCGCATTTTCCAAATAATTTCCCCAATAAGTCTCATCCAATGTAATAGCACGTTGAGCCCCTTTGGCAGCAAACGGATAACGTTCATCTAAGTGAGCAATGTCCGTTGCTTCATCCCAAAACAGCCAAAATATCTCTATAGGGACTTGCTGATAAATCACTGCTAGCAAATCAAGAATTTGCTGACATTCGTTGGCTTTATAGAGAGCAACTAATTCCGTATGCAAAGAGACGACTTGATCTAAGTCTAAGTTTCTCTTTAACGCTAACACATGCTCACGATGCTCCTCTGAGGGCAAATCAGTCACCCTATAGTATTGGGCTATCCATTGATCACCATTACTTTCAGCCAATACAGTGAAGAGACCGCCTAAGAGTGGCTGTAACACTTCGCCAACAGACGAATGTTTTAATAAATAGAGCACCTCTCTACAAGCCGAACGATCATCTGACGGAGTACTTCTAAATAATAACCTAGAAATGTTGGTAATCACTTGGTATTTTAGAGGATCATAAAAAAAATAATATCGTAAATACCAAGTCTGAAATTGCGCTTTCAATCGAGATAACATGGCGCATCCCTTTGCCTGATGACGGTAGTATTTAATATGAGTAATCTGCGATCAGATGTCAATCGAGAA
>JAHFQF010000086.1 GCA_023266435.1 Legionellales bacterium
AATTACTTCCTGAGCATGCTAATTTATCAAAACAATCCCAAATGTTTTTTAACGATAACAAAAAAATAAGCAGCCATAAAATTGTGGAGAAACTGAATATTCAGTGGAAATATCCAAATTACCGCATAGGCTTGACGGAGGGATGCTTGCCATATTGCAAGGGTTAATATGCTCGCTAATATCAAATTAATGTTTTAATTTTTTCAATACAAACTCTTCAAAAGAAGCAATCGCAACATTATTTTTATCACGCTTAAGTAAAGAAATATGAGTATCACTAAGCGCGGGAAGAATTGTGTTATTTAATATCTGCAACTGATTTGGAATCATTATTTTAGGCAAAATTGTAATTCCTAGACCTGCTTTTACAGCTGCTATTGTGCCATTATAACTGGGACTACTAAAAACCACTTGCCATTTTATATTGGCATCTTCGAGCGCTTTGATGGCTCGCGAGCGGTATACGCAAGGATGTGGAGAAAGAATGAGCGGCAATGGCTTGTGATTGTCAAAAAAAGTAGGCAGTAAATTCTTATCACCAACCCATTCAAGTTTTTCCGACCAAACATCTATCCCATTAGGAAAATCCTCGGGTCTGCTCATTTTTACCAACACCATATCAAACTCATTTTTCTTAAAACGCTCAAATAAATTGAGGGTTAAATCGCACTCAATATTAAGAAAAATGCGAGGATGAATTCGTACAAAATCCACTAAAACATCAGCTAAAAACCTTGTTGCAAAATCCTCAGGCAACCCAAAACGTATCTGACCTGTTAAATTTGGGGTTTTAAAACGATCAACAACCTCAAGATGCATAGCTAAGATTTTGCGTGCATATGCTTCAAATATTTGCCCCTCGTTGGTTAAAACAAGCACTTTTCCTCGCTGGATAAGACTTTGACCAAGTAAATTCTCTAGTTTGCAGATTTGCTGGCTTACTGCGGACTGCGTACGCCCAATATGCTCAGCAGCTTTCGTAAAACTACCTGTAGATGCAACAGATAAAAAACATTGCAATGTTAGCGTGTCTAGATTCATAAGAAAAACTAATCCATAAAATTAAAACTATTAATTTTTCTTATGCTACATAATCACATATTATAAGTCAATCAACAGAATCGCGGCTTGCGAGCTGTAAAATCAAATATGGGTTTTTAGGCACTAGAAGTTTTTTGATAAAAATTAGGGAGGCTTGATGTCATTTACAAGCATTGGGGCGATGTTTCACATCGATATGCTTTCTATTATTATGATTTTTTTGGTTGGCTTTATCGGAATGGTCGTATGCTCCTTTTCAAGGAGGTACATGAAAGGCGATACGCTTTATCGCACTTTTTTTTGCAAGACTTTGATTTTGCTACTCTCCGTCACACTCATGAGTATATCAGATAACTTATTATTATTCTTGACGGCATGGTGTTGCTGCAACCTGATCCTATCCCAATTAATTGTCCATAAGTCAACATGGCAAGCCGCTAAGGCCTCAGGCAGGCTTGCCACTCAAAATTTTATCCTGGGATTTGCATTTATTGTATTGGCATTCGCTATTTTTTATAAAACAACAGGCAGTCTTTCCATTCAATATATTGTGCATCATCCAAATGATTCTTCGTATACATTCATTGCATTGAGCACATTAGTCATGGGTGCAATGACACAATCAGCCATTTGGCCATTCCATCGTTGGCTTACAAGCTCACTGAATTCACCAACACCCGTATCGGCGCTAATGCATGCCGGGATTGTTAATGGAGGCGGGTTCTTATTAGCTCGATTTTCGCCACTATACTTTAATTACCCAAAAATGCTGACTCTCATTTTCATAGTTGGATTAACAAGCGCATTATTGGGATCTTTGTGGAAATTGATGCAGCACGATGTAAAGCGCATGCTTGCCTGCTCGACGATGGGACAAATGGGCTTCATGTTTGTTCAGATTGGATTAGGACTTTTTGCATCAGCAATTGCTCATCTTTGTTGGCATGGTCTATTTAAAGCATATTTATTTCTTGCCTCTGGTAGTGCCGCTCAGGAAAATAGACTTGACCTTGGTTACCCCCCCACACTGATTTGTTTTTTATTTTCTTTGGCTTGTGGCGCACTGGGCAGTTATATTTTTGAAATAGTCAACAACAGAAGTTTTATTTTCTCAGATACCACCGTGGTTCTTCTTGGCATTGTTTTTATAGTCAGCGCTCAGTTAGCTTTAACGATTCTACGTGGCAACCCTTTTAAAAGATTACCTTTAGCTATGAGCATGACAGTAATCATGGCAGCACTTTATGGAGCAAATGTTTATTTATTTGATTTGATGTTATCACCACTCAAACTTACGCAACCACAAACACTGAATATCTTTCACGTTAGTGCTTTAATTATGCTCTCTCTTACATGGCTCTTTATTTTATTTGTGAAATACTCAAGCATCAAAGCAGTCTTGCCCAGCTGGTTATTACGCCTATATGTTCAAGTTTTTAACAGCAGCCAGCCGCATGCTTCAACAATTACTACTCACCGTAAGGGCTATCATTATGTATGAGCAACACAGCATGGCGACAAGTCATATTAAAGAAAAATTGAATCCTTTAAAGGATTCACAGAAAAATTCATCTGACAATTTGAATAGCCTCATTAAAGAAAGCTGGGAGAAAATTTCTCCGTTTTGGCCACTTAAAAATCTTATCGCTGTTAACCCACTTCAAGGTCTCGAAGATTTACCTATTGAAAAAGCAATGCTAGAGGGTGCAGTATTTTTCGAGCAAAAAGAGTTTCCAGCATCGATGAGCTTAATCAACAGACAAACCATTAAATGGTTACAAGCTTTTTTTGATGAGGGTCAAGCTACGATTGGTATGCCTCTGAGAAACAATGGACTTTACCAGGCATGGAAGAGGCTTGCCTATTTTGATACCCAGCTCCATGGCGGTGATACTCACAAAAAGCAATGGCTATTAGACTTACCAACATCTCCAGAATCTGCAATATCTGCGTGTCTTCTAAAGCTTAATATTCCAACAGAAGATCAATCCCTCTTTTTAACTCTGATGCTCACCACCTTACCAGGCTGGGCAGCTCATATTAAATATCGTATTCACTGGACAGAAGGCGAATTATTGCACCCTCATGCTGTGTCAGAAGCAGATTATATTGCTATCAGACTGATTATCACCAGCCTGCTATGGGAAGAAGCTGCTGATCTTGTTGAATGGCATCAAAAAATTCAAGCGCGGCAAGTAAAAAAAATTAGCCCCATCAAAGCGATACAACAATCAGAATCTGACTATCTTGCCCCCCTTTTAAATAAATTAGGATTGCATAAAAACAATGCCCAACCTGTCTCAGAGGCACAACTCATTTTTTGTATTGATGTGAGATCAGAGCCTTTCAGAAGAGCTTTAGAAAGCACCGGGAATTACGAAACATTTGGATGTGCAGGTTTTTTTGGCATTCCTACGCGTATCAATAATACCACCACAAAAGAATCATACACCTCATGCCCCGTTTTATTACAGCCTAAACATACAATTAATGAGTCGCCTTGCTCTAGTCAAGCGTGCACTCAAGATCATAAAGGCTATCTGCAGCTTAATACAGTAAAAGCGCTCTACCAAGCATTAAAATATAACTTTACCACTCCATTTGGACTGGTAGAATTACTTGGTTTTACTTCTGGTTTTTGGATGGCATTGAGGACTCTATTTCCTATTCTTGCCATTGAGTTTCGTCGTTCTATTACTCATAAAATTCGACCTCCGATTACTGTTACACCTTCGTTAGAAAATATTGATTTTACAGATCAGGTCACTTATGCCGAATCCGCACTAAAAGCAATAGGTCTCACAAAAAAATTTGCATCTTTAGTCATATTTTGTGGGCATGGTAGTGCAACACAGAATAATGCTTACGCAACTGCGCTAGATTGCGGTGCATGTGGTGGTCGTCATGGTGCGAGTAACGCCAGGATTTTGGCTAAAATTTTGAACACTGATACCATCCGAGAATCTTTGAATCAGAGAGGAATTTCAATTCCCAAGGAAACCTATTTTATTGCAGCAGAGCATAATACAACGACAGATGAGGTCGAAATGTATGCAGCAGATACGCAGGATATTATTCTTGCAAAGAAAGTACACAAGTTAAAAAGTGACCTTACAGAGGCAGGCAGATTAAATAGTAGTCGGAGATCAAAGGATATGGGATTCGATGGCGATGAAAATAAGAGTGCACAGCATACTAAACTTCGCAGCATTGATTGGGCACAAGTTAGACCTGAGTGGGGTCTTGCTCGAAACGCTTCTTTTATCGTGGCTCCTCGCGAAATTACTAAAAAAATTGATCTTGAAGGCAGGGCCTTCCTTCATTCATACGATTATCTTCAAGATCCAGACGGCGCTATACTCACCACAATTCTCACAGCGCCCATGGTTGTTGCACAATGGATTAACACTCAATATCTCTTTTCTACGCTTGATAATGTGGCATACGGTTCTGGAAGTAAAATCACTAAAAATATTTGTGGGAAAATAGGCATTATGCAAGGTAATGCAAGTGATTTGATGAGTGGATTGCCGCTTCAATCAGTTTACCAAACAGACACAATGGCTTACCATGAACCGGTAAGACTAATGGTCATTGTTTATTCGACTCTAGGCTTAATAGATGAAATCATTAAAAAACAATCTGTGCTGCAAAAGCTTTTTCGAAATGGTTGGGTATTACTCACATGCATTGATCCTGAAAATACTCATGATCATTATTGTTTGAATAGAGATTTAACATGGAAAAGGCATGTCTAATGGATCAAAACTCACCTTATGCTGGAAGCTCTATTATTTTGACAACTAAGCATTCAAAATCCATAGCGATAGCGCCTGCTTTTCTCAATGTTCTGTCAGCAAAAATCATTGAATGCGTGATTGATACAGATCAGCTAGGAACCTTTTCTGGTGAAATTGAGCGAGCTGGTAATGCAGTAGATTGTGCTAAGATGAAATGTGAGCTGGGGCTTAGGCTTCAAGACTCACATTATGGGTTATCGAGTGAAGGCAGTTTTGGGCCACACCCTTACATTCCATTTTTACCATGTGATAATGAAATTTTATATTTTATCGATCGTAAACGTGGCTTCACCCTTTACCTTTCGCATTTAAGTGAAAATACAAATTATAATATGCAATTTGTAAGCTCGATGGAAGAATTGCAACAGTTCTCCGAAAAAGCGCTATTTCCATCACATGCATTGATAGTCCGTCCTACTAGTAAGGAAAAAAATCAACTCTTCAAGGGTGTGAATACCGCTGATAGGTTAGAAGCAGCATTTAGGGAGTCGATGAAGCTCTCTGAAAATGGCAAAGTTTGGGTTGAAACAGATATGCGTGCTGATATGAACCCCTCACGTATGATGGTTATTCAAGAACTTGCTGAAATGCTTGCAAAGAGGCTTTCGGTTTTATGCCCCCTTTGTCAAAGCCCAGGCTGGGGAAAAGTAGACATAGAAAAAGGATTAGAATGCAGTGGCTGCGGAATCGCAACAGAGCTAATTAAATCCGAAATTTATGGCTGCACAAAATGTGACTATAAAGAAGAAAGTCCTCCTGCTAATCGCCCACTTAAAGCGGATCCGGCAAATTGCTCATACTGTAACCCTTAGAGTCAAAAAATGAATATAAAAACAAAAATCCTAGATGCGAATAAAGAGAACGATATATTAGAAGCCGCAGCCATGATCCAAAAAGGTCAAATAATTGCAGTTCCTACTGAAACTGTCTATGGTCTTGCTGCTGATGCAAGAAATATTAATGCAGTTGAAAAAATTTTCACAGTAAAAAATCGTCCATCGAATCATCCATTAATTGTGCATATCGCTTCGTTTGAAAAAATATCTGAATGGGCTAAAGACATCCCTCCGGCGGCAGCCATTATTGCCAAATACTTTTGGCCAGGCCCGATTACTTTATTACTCAAAAAAAGTGATTCAGTCAATGATGTCGTAACTGGAGGGCTAAAAACAATTGCTATTCGCGTCCCACAAAATGAAATGTTTTTAAAAATACTTCATCTATTGAACACCGGCGTAGCAGCACCTTCTGCAAATCCTCACAAAAGAATCAGCCCAACCACCTCACAACATGTTATGTCGGGGTTATCAGGAAAGATAGATGCTGTTTTAGATGGTGGACCATGTAACATCGGAGTTGAATCAACAATTTTAGACCTAACAAAAAGCAAAATAAGCATTTTAAGGCATGGCCCAATAACAAAAAAAATGATTGAAAATGTCTTGCAAGTCCCAATATATTCACCTTCTTCGCATTTAGAAAAAGTACCAGGCAACATGAGAGCTCATTATCAGCCTTATACAACGACCTCCTTAAAGAGTTTGGGTGAAATAGAAAAGCAACTCTCTTTAATCAAAAATCAAGAAAAACTATTTGGCATTATTCACTACTCAGACCTGCAATATACTCACAAAAACATTAAAGCAATCAAATTATCAAAAAATAAAACACAGTATGGAAAACTCATTTATAACGCCCTGCATGAGCTTGATAAAATGAATGCTGACCAGATTTTAGTTGAGGCGCCCCCAAATACAGGTGAATGGGATGACATTTTGGATAGATTATCCAAGGCTTCCGTTGTTAAAATTTAGATTAGACCTGGCGCTTTCAGAAGATAGGTAAAACACCAGATTACCTCTTGGATATATACCCAAGAATCATCCTATTACTTCACTGAACATGAGTTCTCTGTAATCCTACCACCTTGGTTCCACGGCATTTTTGCCATTACCATAGCAAGACCACAATAACCACTAAGCCCGGCAAAAATCAGACCAGCGCCAAAGAATCCAGTAAGAATTGCAAATAGCGAATTCACAAAATAAGCCAGCAAACTTCCAGAAAAAACACACACACCGATAGTGAGTTGTACTTGTCTATCTAAAGGTAAAAAGAATTTACCAGATGATTGCACGTTATGCCCTGCACTTGACCATGCAGCAATGCCACCTTCAAGATTATATATTTCAAGATCTGGGTCTTCTGCTAAAAGTTTTTCACAGGCGCTAGTACTGCGTTTACCAGAGCGGCAGTGGATGACAAGTTTTTTGCTCCCTGTTTCTGGTAATTTACTTTTAGATATACCACCAAGCGGGAGTAACGTTGCCCCTGATATATTCTCAGCTGCGTGCTCTGCTGGCTCACGCACATCTACAACGACCGCTTTACCACTGTCAATCCATCCTTTTAAAGTATTAGCATCGACTATTTTTATAGGCATAACCCTCTCCGTTGTATTTTAGATATCGCTAATGCACAAATTAACATAATCCCAGCTCAAAGTTCTTGTTTGGGACAAGAAGCGGCTTAGCAACGTGTCCGTTTGATTGGCAGCACAATGTGGCTAAAGTTTTCTGCAGAACCGTAGCTTCCAAAGGTTATAATAAGTCATCAATAATAACAAATCGATACGCAATCAGAATAAGATGATTGAGGTCTTTCACTACCTTACCATAAACAGATACAATATTTTTTGAATAGCGTTACTCAATACCATAGTGCTTAGTTAGTACTATCTGTTTTTTAATACTCAAGGATGAGGTACATGATGAAAGATAAGCCTAAACTGACAACTGCTGCTGGTGCGCCTGTTGCTGACAATCAAAACGTGATGACAGCAGGTCCTAGAGGGCCTCAACTGTTACAAGATGTATGGTTTTTAGAGAAGCTCGCACATTTCGATCGAGAAGTCATCCCAGAGCGTCGTATGCATGCAAAAGGCAGTGGCGCTTATGGTACCTTTACCGTGACTCAGGATATTACCCGATACACGCGTGCTAAAATTTTTGCTTCTATTGGAAAGAAGACTGAGCTATTTGTACGTTTCAGTACAGTTGCTGGTGAAAGAGGTGCCGCGGATGCGGAAAGAGATATCCGTGGATTTGCAGTCAAGTTTTACACTGAAGAAGGTAATTGGGATTTAGTCGGTAATAATACACCCGTCTTTTTTTTACGTGACCCTTTAAAGTTTCCAGATTTGAATCACGCTGTAAAACGTGACCCCTGCACAAATCTGCGTAGCGCACAAAGTAATTGGGATTTTTGGACATCATTGCCAGAAGCATTACATCAAATTACCATCGTCATGAGCGATCGTGGTATCCCCGCAACCTATCGTCATATGCATGGGTTTGGTAGCCATACTTTCAGTTTTATTAGTGCAAAAAACGAGAGATTTTGGGTTAAATTTCACCTTCAATCTCAACAAGGGATTAAAAACCTGACGGATGCAGAATCAGAAGCGGCGATTGGAAAATGTAGGGAAACGCATCAACGTGATCTCTATGAAAGTATTAAAAAAGGTGACTTTCCGAAGTGGACACTAAGCGTCCAAGTCATGCCAGAGGCTGATGCAAGCAAAGTCCGCTATAATCCTTTTGATTTAACAAAGGTTTGGCCACATAAAGATTATCCACTCATTGAAGTCGGTGTCATGGAATTAAATCGAAATCCTGAAAATTACTTTGTAGAAGTCGAACAGGCTGCTTTTAATCCAGCGAATATAGTACCAGGTATTGGTTTTTCACCAGACAAGATGCTACAAGGCCGTTTATTTTCTTATGGTGATGCCCAACGTTATCGATTAGGGGTCAATCATCATCACATCCCAGTCAATGCGCCAGTATGCCCTGTACACAGTTATCACAGAGACGGCGCTATGCGAACCGATAAAAATCATGGCTCTACTTTAGGATATGAACCTAACAGTCAAGGAGAGTGGGCTGAGCAACCTGATTATCGAGAACCTCCCCTATCACTAGCGGGTGCAGCTGATCATTGGCGTCATCGAGAAGATGAAGATTATTATTCGCAGCCTGGTGCTTTATTTCGACTGATGAATGCCGCTCAACAGAAAGTATTATTTGAAAACACAGCGCGATCTCTTGGTGGTGCTTCTCAGGAAGTACAGTTACGTCATATACAACATTGCCTGAAAGCTGACCCAGCTTACGGCGCAGGCGTTGCCAAGGCGCTGGGGATAACCCTGGATAAAAAGAATGCTTAGTTTCATTCGATAATTGCTTGTGCCTGCTTTGATTCTAGTATGCAATTTTGGTTAATCACCTCAGCCAATGTTTCATACTAGAGTCATTTTAATGAAATTGTAGCAAATATACGCAAGATGCTTCAAAATGCGTAGTTTATAGCAAAGCGGATTTAGCCAGATGAAGTTTTCCGAACCAAGGAATAGTCGATACTATTGCGAGGTGAGGAAGGCTGCAGAGGGTTAAATTCGAGCAGCTA
>JAHFQF010000248.1 GCA_023266435.1 Legionellales bacterium
AGCGAATACGAATATTGTGGTGAGTGATCATGGTAAGACTTTAGTTTATGAGCTAATCAATAAACGATATGGCGATCCTGACTTATGTAGTGTTGCACAAATTGAGCTTTTGCCGCAAAGAGCAGCAATTACTCATTATCATCCCAATACCTACGAAATTTATTATGTTGTACGCGGTAAGGTAAAAATAATAGTAGGTCAAGAGGAGTACGAATTATTGCCTGGCGACTCAACAATTATTGCGCCAGATGTCCATAGACAGGTGTTAAACACTACAGACGAATCGGCTGAAATTTTGGGTATTTGTCTTCCAGGCTGGAAGCCTGAAAATACTGTCTATGTTGATGATAAGTGATTTATTTTAACGCATCCCTTGATAAAGCAGCCATTTTCAGCAAGGGGTCTATCAACTCCATCAGGGGAAAATAAAAAACCAGGATCATCTAAAACTAACTCGCGTGTCGGCCTGATGTCGCCATAAGCGTACATCTCGCCGTGATAAAATTTGAGAGTGATTTTCTTGAGTGTTTCTTTAAAATTCGCATTGTCTATAAAAACATCTGGAAAATCGACTGATAAAAAGTGCAAAAATGCCTCTTGCAATCCCCTAATATCATCAATATTACTCGTTGTTGAGTTCGTATCAGGAGTAGAGGAAAGAAGAGTGGGTGTCTGCATAGAATAATAAACAGGTTTATTAAGATTAAAGTCAAATGAATGCGGCTGCATGATAGTAGGTTGATAATCTTTCATGCCGTAAACATCAATATATGCTTTTTGAATGTCTGTAATTGGCCCAAGAAGGCTATCCCCTTCTGCGGGTCTGCTTGCTGGTAAGCCACCAAGGGTAATAAAGATAATATGCTTTAGAGTGTCGATGATATATGGGCTTGTTTTTAATCCCATATTTTGCAACGCATTACTTGCTAATTCCCAAATAAAATCCATCATCACTTTTTTGCGACCGAATGCGGAGTGCGCCCACCCTCTTTGCAATATGTAGTCTCTGAATTTATACCATTTTTTGTCTTGGCTATTTAATTTTTCGTGCCATTCTTTGCTAAAGTAGATAACTTCACAATGCCAGGGGCTTGCAAAGCTATCAGAGGATGCGATTTCTTTAAATATGTGCCAGTGGTCAAAGGGTCTTTTAGGGGGTGGGTAGTTAATTCCAAAATGTCTTTTCATTCTCTTATGCGCGGGGTTCAGTGTGATTTTTGGAATCATATATAATGATCTTGCGCCCGCGCTAAGGGTATAAGGTGGACTCCAACCAAAATTTTCCCATATTCCAAGTTCAAGACCTGCGCGATCGTGAAGGACTCCAACTGAAAAAACTTTGTAACCAATTTCTCTATAAACCTCCACTGCGTTCTTAACCACGGCACCAAGGGGCATTTTAGAATAAGACAGCGCTTTTTTTAAATAATCGGGCACACTATGGTGATCAATAGGGTGTGTGGTTTTTAAAGAAAAAGGTATATGCAATTTCGCATTAGTATCCAGGATTGTTGCCCCAAAGGGGTAGGATAGCTTGAATATCTTAAAAGTAGCAGGGGGATCAATTTCATCAATAATTTCTCTAAAATCGGAACATTTAACGCTAGGAAGCTCTCTGGCTTGCTCCCAGGTCATTTCTTCTATTGCGTTTAAATAATCCATATTAACCTAAATTTAATCTTATAGATAAGCTATTAGAAATCATTTAGTGAAAAAATGCAAGAAATTTTTAGATGAATTTCGTTTAAAAATTTTATCGGACTATTTCTTACGGAAAATATAATAACGAATAGTGATAAAGATTGCTTTTCATTCACATTTCAAGCAGAGGTTGACTGGTATTTATTCTCCTACCTCTGCTAAAGCATTCAAAAATAGTGCTTTCAGGCACTATCTCCAAAGCACTAATTGTTTTAACTAATGTAAATAGCTCCGGAAAATTGGGGTCATCTTTAGAAAGTCTGGCTAATTCTTTCACTTCGGCATGATGTCTCGTAAGGCTCATAAAGCCGCCTAAATCTACTTGAAAAGCAGCCCAAAAAGACAATGCAACGACGCCCCAGGGGGCATTGGCTAGTTTTAATGCTTGGTAAGCATTTGTAGTTGTTCCTAGCGCACAAATAGAAACACCCAACGCATTGATATAAAAACGCCTTAATCCACTTAATATTTCTGGGTGATCTCTTTTCAGCGAGGGATCAATTGTGCTAGCAATCCACTCACCATTACTCTCTACGTTAATAAAAGCCAATCCAGACATTGAAAGCATATCCATTGTAGAAAGGATGGGGGAAATAGGGCTAACGTGGGCTGCATCAGCCATGTTAGCAGTCATATCCCAAAAATTAGAGAACCCTGCGATACATATCCCAGTAAACCCTATGCCAAGCACTTTACCTAATGTGCTTATTGTCACTGAGGGAACTGGAACGATAATCTCTCGGTGGTCTATTATCGCTCGTAAATTTCCAATTATGGTAGGATCATCAATATCTCTGTGCTCCTCTATTAAAGCATAAATACGAGCCTTTAAGTCTTCAATGCTTTCAAATTCCTCTGCCCCAACCCCATCTTGAATCTGGCCTGGGTTATAAATTTGCTGTATTT
>JAHFQF010000087.1 GCA_023266435.1 Legionellales bacterium
AACAAAAAATGTCATGATCAAACTACCGGCTAACAAGCGTGAAAAGGTATCTTGACCTTGTGAACTCATCCATAACCCTCGACCAATGATAGCTCCATACAGTAAAAAGAGCACAAAAATACCTAAAAAGCCGAACTCCTCACTAAAAATTGAGAAGATAAAATCTGTGGTGCATTCTGGTAAGTAGTCTAATTTAGATTGAGTGCTTTGCAGCAATCCTTTACCAAATAGCCCACCAGATCCAATTGCAATTTTGGATTGAATGATATGATACCCGGTACCTAATGGATCTTGCTCGGGTGATAAAAAAGTGAGGACACGTTGTTTCTGATAATCACGCATCACATACCACAGTCCTGGTAGTGCCATTAAGCAGAAAGATAATCCCCCTAATAACCAGCGGCGCTGTAATCCTGCAAAAAATAATACTAGAAACCCCGATGCAACGATTAAGATGGCCGTGCCTAGATCCGGTTGCTTGGCGATGAGCAAGGCAGGTGCTGCAATAAAGATCAAACTGCTATACATAGCAAAACGATGTGGCGGTAAGCTTTTTTTGTCGAGGTATTTGGCCAACATCATAGGGAGGGCAAGTTTCATGATTTCAGAAGGTTGGAAACGAAAGATTCCGAGATTAAGCCAACGTTGCGCGCCTTTTGCCGCGTCTCCAAATAAGAGCACAAATACAAGTAATAATAACGCCACACTATACAGCCAAGGTGCTGCTGCA
The DNA here is from genome assembly GCA_023266435.1 of Legionellales bacterium. Taxonomy (GTDB): domain Bacteria; phylum Pseudomonadota; class Gammaproteobacteria; order Berkiellales; family Berkiellaceae; genus JAHFQF01. The sequence goes on from JAHFQF010000087.1 coordinate 731, forward strand.
TAATACAGTCTAGGAGGTACTTGCGCCAGAAAGAGTAGCAGCATGCTGCCAATACCAAAATTCAGGAGTTGTCTTTTGAGTAAAACCGTGTTTTGTAGGCTGGCGCTGTATAAAATTGTGAGCCCTATAAAAAAACAAATCGTGATCAATAACAGCAAATAGGCATCGAGATGACATCTGTGAAAGAGTGTTTCGCGGTTCATTGACTTTTCCTTAAATAGGCATCCATGACAGCTTGCGCGACCTCTGGACTACCTGGGCTATTTTCGACGACTACCGCCACGGCAATAGCGGGGTCATCAATCGGAGCAAAGGCGATAAAAAGCGTATGATCTTTCAAATGACTTTCTAGCTGATCGGCATGATACTTTTCATTGGCTTTCAAGCCAAAGACTTGGGCTGTGCCTGTTTTACCAGCAAAAGGATAGGTACTTTTTGCATATAAGCGATGTGCTGTGCCGTGTGGATTACTAATGACTTCTTTCATGCCCTCAATGATTTCGTCCCAGATACTTGGATCTTGTAGGACAAGCGTTTGTTGTTGCTTGATGGGGGTAGTTTGCATCTCACCGGTATAGGCCAGAAAATGTGCCAGTAAAAAAGGTTGGTAGGCGATGCCACGGTTTGCGATCATGCTTACTGCTTTAGCCAATTGAATGGGTGTTGCAAGCATGTATCCTTGACCAATCCCCGCACTGATAGTATCACCACGATACCAAGGTGCTTTTTGGGTGCGTGCTTTCCATGCGGTTGAGGGAACCAACCCTTGATTTTCTACGGAGTGGTCAATCCGTGTCAGTTGACCAAAACCAAATTGATTTAAATACTCTGCGATGACATCGATCCCTAATTTATCTGCTAAACGGTAATAGTAGGTATCGCAAGATTGACTAATCGCTTTGCGTAGATTGGTTTGACCATGGCCTTCTTTACGCCAATCCCGATAACGACGCCCACCTGCACTGAATTGAAACCAGCCTGGATCAGAGATGGTAGTTTCTGGGGTGACGGCGCCTGTTGCCAGGCCGATTAAGCCCATAAAGGGTTTGATTGTAGAGGCGGGTGGGTACTGGCCTTGCAGCGCGCGATTATAGAGTGGCTTAGTACTTGCGGTTTGTAATTGTTGATAGGTTTTGGAGCTTAAATTATTTGAAAAAGTGTTAGGATCAAAACTGGGGGTGGATACCAAGGCTAAGACCGCGCCTGTTTTGGGATCCAATGCGACGACGGCACCTTTTCTTTGATCAAGGGCCCGAAATGCAGCCAGTTGTGTGGGTGCATCCAAGGTTAAGTGCAAGTCATGGCCAGGTGTTGATTTACTTTTTTCTAATGCTTGAATAATTCTTCCCTTGCTATCCGTTTCTACTTGTTGGCGACCAATTTCACCAAACAATAAAGATTCATAAATTTTTTCCACACCAGACTTACCTATCATGTGGCTACCGATATAGCGTGTGCGATCGATTGTACTCAATTCATTTTCATTAATCTTACCCAGATATCCAATCACATGAGCGAAGGCCTCTCCAAAAGGGTAGTGTCTAATCAGACTGGCAGAGAGTACAACACCAGGCATTTGATATTCATTGACAGAGAAAGTAGCGACATCTTCTTCGGTCAATTGCAATCGAATAGGGATACGATTAAAGGCGCGTTGTTGACGACGACGTTGCTGGAAGTTTTCTATTTCGTCAGGCGTTAAATTAATTAGTTTACTTAATTTTTCAAGCGTGATTGGTAAGTCTGCTACCAACTCAGGGATAATGTCTAAGCGAAACCCTGGTGTATTCTCAGCCAATAAAATACCATTGCGATCATAAATTAAGCCACGATTAGGCGGGATAGGAATGGTCGAAATTTGATTTTTTTGCGATAAAGTTGCATAACGATCATGTTGAATAACTTGTAAATAAAAAATGCGCGCCAATAATAAAGAAAACATTAGGAAAGTTGCAAAGAGCGCAATTGAAACACGGTGTGAAAATAAGCGTTTTTCCTGCTTATGATTTTTTAAATGCGCTGGAGACATGGCACATCCTTTCCTTTCTGCAGATGTGCGCTGTAAACACGTAGCGCCCATCCTGGGCTGTAAAAGGCGCATCCTTGCGCCAATGGTAAGCGTTCAAGTAGTATCAAGGAACACTTACAAATTATAACTGACTCTTACTCATGGTGATAGGGATGATGGGTCAGCAAGCAATGCGCCCGATAGAGTTGTTCGACAATAATCAAGCGTACTACTTGATGTGGAAAGGTAAGCGGGGAAAGCGACCAACAAAAGTCTGCTCGTTCAAGCACAGCCTGGCTAAGGCCGTAGGGGCCACCAATCACAAAGCATAAATGCTTCGTGTGCTGACACCAATGATTGAGGTGTGTGGCAAATTGCTTGGTATCCAGGATAGTCCCCTCATCATCTAATGAGATGACTAAGCTATCTGGCGGTACTGCTTTGAGCAGCTGTAATCCTTCTTGTTCGCGGATGGTGTCTTGTGAGGAAGCTTTGACAGTAGGTAATTCTACGAGTGTAGGCGCAAGGTACTTAGGCAGTCTTTTATGAAACTCTTGAAAGCCCTGGGCAACCCAAGTTGGCATGCGTTGCCCACAACAAATCAAGAAACACTTCATGCAACCGCTTCACCAATGTAGTTAGTTTGCGACCACAATCCCTCTAGGTTATAAAATGCACGTGTTCTAGGGTGCATGATATGTACCACCACGTCTCCTACATCAATCAGTAACCATTCGTTGTCTATATCGGACTCCATGCGACAAGGCTTGATGCGCAGATCACGCAGCGTACGCAATAAATTTTCAGCAATTGCCTGTACATGACGAGAAGAGGTACCACTGACTATCACCATATAATCATTGAGGGGAGTAAGTTTAGCAACCTCTAGAGACTTGATGTCCATCGCTTTGAGATTCTCTAAAGCGTCCACTACAGTATGCAGTAAAGGTAAAGCAGTCATAGGTTAGGTGTCTCCTTGTAGATAGCATGGTGGTGAATATAGCGCCGAACAGGATCGGGTAATAAAAATCTTGGGTCTTGATTGGAACGAAAGGCATCTCGAATCTGCGTTGAGGACACGGTCAAAGGCACACTTTCTTTCAATGAAATAATCAAACCAGATGACATATTTTTCAGTTTGTCAGTTTCCGATATTACACAGTTTGGATGGAGGGCGTCAAGTTGGGCTGGAACCTGAAAAGGGCTCTCTGGGCGGTTGAAAATCGCCAAATGGGTCAACGCTAAGAGCCGTTCCCATTGATACCAACTGGTAATGTGAGCAAAAGCATCAGTTCCTAAAATCAAACATAAAGGCTGCTTCTCGCCATAACGTGCGCGTAAAATTTGTAAACTTTCCACCATATAAGAGGGGCTATTTCGGTCTAACTCGCAGGTTTCTAGCTCAAACTCAGGAATGCCAGCCAACGCCTCCAGCACCATTTGTTTGCGCTCAATGGCACTTGCAACGGGTGATTTACGATGTGGTGGAATATGACAGGGCATGAAACGAACTGATTTTAGAGGTAGCAGACGACGGGCTTGCCAAGCGATATGTAGGTGACCGAAATGGATGGGGTCAAATGTACCCCCTAATAGGCCGATAACGATGTGATCTCCTCAGCCGGTAACCACTCTACTTTAATCATGGCATAGATCACCTGGCTCAGCAAATGCCAAGCGGTCTCACAGTGATTGCTTTTAATGAAACTATCCAGGCTTGGTAGGGTCTGTAATAGGCGTGCAATGTCCTCTATCTGGTACCGTGCTAAAAAAGCTTGGACCTCTTTGAATTGCTTAGGCCATAAAATGCCTTCAGCAGCCTTCTCAAAAGGTTGTTTGGTTTGCTGTAGTTTCAGAGCAACTGCGTGACTTTTTTGCAAAAGGCTACTCAAAGCACCCAATAACCCTAAAAGCTCACCTTGCTTAGGAGGAATCTGCTGCATCAGCGCGCTGCACTGCGCCAAATCACCCTTACAGGCAGCAGATAATACCGTAAATAAAGTACCCTGATGCTGTAAACCCGGATCAGTCTGTAACGTCTTTAAATCAATCATGGGTTCAGCACGTAACTTAAAGCGTTTGAGTAACTGCTCCAGACCAATGAAATCTTGCTCATAATACTGAGTCAAGCAATCAATAGCTGCTGGTGCGAATTGTAGTTCGTAATGTTTAGCGCGCACGCGAATCAAACTCGAAAGCTGATTGGGGAAAGGCGGCCATAAGGTATACAGCATACCCTGCTCTGCTAAGAGTACCCCAAGCTCGGTTTTAGCAAATTTTTTATCAATGCCTTCACGAGTAAAGAGAATCTTATGCTGCTGTTTTGCTGCTAATACGCATGCCAGAGCCTGAGTTAAAGTAGCAGGGATTTTACCTTCCTCTGCATGCAAATGAATTGCATAGGGTGCGCTTTTCCACAAGCAGGGTGCAATCAACTCCTGGGCCCAATGTTCCCAATCAAATTCTGTTTGATGGCAGAGATGAAATTGGGTTTGATAATGAGGGGTTTGCCAAGATTGTTTGATATGCGCACTGGCAATCTCCACGATTCCCACATCAGCCCCCAAAATACCAATAATAGGTACTGCTGGAGGTGGCTGTTGTAAAAACTGAATGAGGGAGTTCGTCATCCTTAACCTTTAGGCTTGCTAGCCTCTAAACGAAATAATAATAATTGGACGGCATCTTGCTGTAATTCTTTTTCAATCATCTTTTGCTCATACTCGTCCCCTAACGACTGATCAGGGTTTAAGAGCTGATCACGAAAGACAGACAGGGTTTGATTCGCAATGAGTGATGTGCCATCTGGTGCTGTCAAACTAAAATTTAATTGATAGTTAACACGCTGGCGACGCACCTCACCTTCCGCACTGTATGCCAAGTCTTGCGTTTCAATTTCATCGGCAGATACTTTGAGTGTAGGAGCGAGCTCTCCAGTTGCTTGCAAGGAAACACCCTGACTTTTTAATTGTGTTTCTAACAGATGTGTCAAATGTCCATATGGCGAGTCTGCTTGTAAGTGTAAAGAAGGATAGGGGATTGCTGCGCTATCCAAATGGTGACCACGCAAGTGAAAACCGCATCCTGCGAGCAGCACCATTAAGAAACCAACACTGACAGCTTGCCAAGTCATAGGAGAGCGCAGGGACACAGAGGTGCGTTTTTGTCGTAAATGTTTCGCGTTGCTTCTCAACTTTTTACTCTCCCACTACGAAATTGACTAGCTTTTTTGGCACAACAATCGTTTTGTGAATGGTTTTATCTAACAATTGCTTTTTTACAGCTGGATTAGATTGCGCGACTTCAGTAATGTACGCTTTTTCTGCATCTATAGGCACCTCGATTTGTGCTCGTACTTTTCCATTGACTTGGACGGCCATGGAAACTGTGGTGCGCACCAAAGCAGACTCATCCACCATAGGCCACGTTGCATCAATCAATAAGGTCGTATGACCTAAAGCTTCCCATAAACCTTGAGTCACATGGGGGACAATTGGACTGAGTGTGAGGATCATAATTTCTAATCCTTCACGTAAGACAGCGTTGTCTAACTCAGAAGCCCCGGCATATTGGCTGAGTGTATTGAGTAAGCTCATGTTGGCTGCAATCGCTGTATTGAATGTGTAACGTCGCTCCATGTCATCAGTGACTTTTTGCAGAGTTTCATGAATGGTACGGCGCAAGTCTTTTTGAGCAGCTGAGAGTTGTGCTGGGCTCCACTGTTTCTCATAAGGTTTCTCTAGCTGATCATAAGCGAATTTCCACAAGCGTTTGAGATAGCGGAAAGCACCCTCAACACCACTGTCAGACCATTCTAAGGACTGCTCAGGAGGGGCTGCAAACATCGTAAATAATCTTACGGTGTCAGCGCCATAGGTATCAATTAATGTTTGAGGATCCACTGTGTTGCCTTTGGACTTAGACATTTTTGCACCATCTTTCAGGACCATGCCCTGAGTCAATAAGCGCTTAAAGGGTTCATCAGATTTGATGAGTCCTAAGTCACGAAACACTTTATGGAAAAAGCGTGAGTAGAGTAAATGCAAGATAGCATGCTCGATGCCACCCACATACTGATCGACAGGCTCCCAATAATGTACTTCTTCATTTAGAATGCCGTCGTTGAAAGTAGGGCAAGCATAGCGCAAATAATACCAAGAGGACTCGACAAACGTATCAAATGTATCTGTTTCACGTTGCGCTGGTTTACCACATTGTGGGCACTTCACGTCGGTGAAGGTTTTCAGAGACTTTAATGGGGAGCCTTTACCACTGATGGTGACCTGCTCTGGTAAAGTAACTGGCAAATCAGCGTCTGGTACACAGACATCACCACAGTCTGCGCATTGAATCATTGGGATGGGTGTACCCCAGTAACGTTGCCGTGAAACGCCCCAATCGCGTAAGCGATAATTGATTTGTGTTTTACCAATGCCTTTATCAGACAAATATGCTGCGATGACTTTTTTAGCTTTTTGATTTTCTAAACCGTCAAACTGACCAGAATGAATTAATGTGCCATCACCGGTATACGCTGCTTTGGAGAGGTCAAATCCTTCAGGCGTAGCAATGACTTGTTTTTTCGGTAACTGATACTTAGTAGAAAACTCAAAGTCACGCTCATCGTGGCTAGGCACTGCCATCACAGAGCCTGTACCATAGTCCATCAAGACATAATTGGCTGTCCACAAAGGTAGTTTTTCACCGGTAATTGGATGAGCAACAAATAAGCCTAAAGGCATGCCACGCTTTTCTTGTACAGCCATGTCTGCTTCTGCGACGGAGGATACTTGGCAATCTGCGATGAATGCAGCCAGTTTGCTATTATTTTTGGCCGCATATTGTGCTGCGGGATGCTCAGGGGCAACAGCAACGTAGGTCACACCCATGAGGGTATCGATGCGAGTTGTATACACTTCAATCGGCGCAAGGGGCGTATCTACGACTGCAAATGCAAAATGCGCACCTTCAGAGCGCCCAATCCAATTACGCTGCATGGTTTTTACTTGCTCAGGCCAACCAGGCAGATTATCTAAATCCGTTAAGAGTTCTTCGGCATACGCAGTAATTTTAAAGAACCACTGGACGATTTCTCGACGCTCAACCAAAGCACCGGAACGCCATCCGCGGCCGTCAATGACTTGCTCATTCGCTAGCACTGTTTGATCCACGGGGTCCCAATTTACAAAAGACTTTTTCTTATAGACCAGATCTTTTGCGACCATTTTGGTAAAAAGCCACTGTTCCCAGCGATAATAATCTGGATGGCACGTGGTGATTTCTCTCTCCCAGTCCACCATCAGTCCTAGACTTTGTAATTGTGCACGCATATGGGCAATGTTTTTATAAGTCCATTCAGCCGGGTGGACTTGATGATGGATGGCGGCATTCTCCGCGGGTAAACCAAACGCATCCCATCCCAGAGGATGTAACACCTGGAAGCCATTTAAGCGTTTAAAACGAGCGATCACATCGCTAATCGTGTAATTGCGCACATGGCCCACATGGAGATGCCCAGATGGGTAAGGAAACATACTTAGGCAGTAGTATTTGGGGCGGCTTCTGTCCGGAGTAACTTGAAAGCTCTTGTGTATCTGCCACGTTGCTTGAGTATTTTTCTCAATCTGCTGAGGATGGTACGTTGACTCCATGTTTTAACCTACTTACTTATCACCAATTTCTAGCCGATCAGCATACCATCGTTTGTGTTACGACGTCCATGTAACGCAAGCGTTCAAATAGTATCCAATGTAAGTTTTTTAATACCGATCGAAACCTATAGCAGAGTATGCCTCTCTCTTTGAGTATTAGTAGACATGCTTGCCTCACATGCGCTGGAGCTACTGCTCTGGCTGCGCTGTTGCTGGAGATCGCTTTGAGATACAATTGGTCGCACAAACCGGATGGGTTCTTCGCCATAGTCTCTTATTTCAGCCAATAGCGCAGCATGGCGAGCCCTTGGTCCACTCACGCGTTGTCTTTGTTGAGAAAATGAGCCTGTCTTAAGACTTACCCCTTGTTCTGGCTCTGGGCTGTGAGGGCGCCACCATGCCACGGGCCTCCCTATGCCAGAATGGACGTCCTGGGCCCCAGGTGTGCTTGCCTCTCTGCTTTCTAAAGAAGTAAGTTGAGATGCTCTAGGGTCGGGTGGGGACAAGAAAGACAGAGAGGTTGTTTGCGAGCCCTTGAATTGCGACAACCCCCAATCTCGTAACTCTAGTCTCTCGTCATCTTCCTCCCCACTGTCGCTTGCTGTGTATGTTTGTCTGGTCGCAATAGGCCGTGACTCATTCAACTCAGCTCTTCTCCTTCTGTTAGGTGCGGAGCAGGGCGCAGATGTATTTGTAAATCCTTGCGCTTGCAATAACCGCTCTGATGTCATGGCAATATGATCAATGCGGAGCTCACCAGCGCTTTCAAGCTCAGGAATGCGTTTCCAAGTTTTTGCATTTGGTA
>JAHFQF010000088.1 GCA_023266435.1 Legionellales bacterium
TTTAGCATGGGTGCAAGATAAACCCTGGAAAAATAAATTACTCTTATCTCCCGGCTACTATCCCAGGAACGCTAGACCCACAGCTGATGAAATTCGAACCCAATTGATGGACTTGATACCTCAAGGCTTTGGAGCTGTGATACCGGGCTTACCTCCTTTTGAAACCAGTGGCATTGACCTTGCCAAAGCAGTTTTAGAGCCTTATCAATTAATCAAAAAAACGTTTAAGCCCGTCACTGATTTAATTATAAAGCCGATTCAATATGGAGCGGGTCAGCAGCATGGTCAGGGAATGGTTGCTCGTATTCTGGAAGACTTGATGATACAGAGTCAGTTTAATCCAGAGGATTATGATACAAGTGGTTGCCACGCCAATCTGTATGGCCTCACACTCGATGGTACCCTTGCCGCAACGGATGTGATTAAATTACTCAATCAGGTGGCCTTTTTTTGACAGTGTCCAAGAAGAGGGCACACTGCAGTTTAAACAACGAAAAGCCAAACAACCTTGCTTTATTCCAAGCGCAGATATGCAGGCACATCATAGCGGAGAAGCGCGCCCTGAGAGCAATCAAGGCCAACAAAATACGCGTAATTTACCCCAAACCTTGCAAGTTACCTATCAGTCCATCGAAGATGATTATTGGTCTTCTACCCAGTCCTCTACTAAATCGATTGCCAAGGGAGTTGGTAAAGTCAGCATCAATTTACCCATTGCCCTTAATGCAACCCAAGCGCAAACCATTGCCGATATCCTGCATTATCAGACCATCATTGAGCAAGATGAGGTAACTTTGAATGTTGGCACGAAATACTTTCACCTTTTACCAGGCGATTGTATTAGCATCAAAGATGCGAATGGACAGGATAGCTTATTGCGGATTGAAGCCATTACCTCCCATGCTCCTTATCTACACCAACTGCGCTGTGTTAAAACCCGTCAGCAGCTCTATGAGCGTACGCGCAAAGGCATTGAGCGTCCTTACTTCTCGCCTAAGTTGATTCAACCTGCTCAAACGCATTGGCAGCTCTTGAATTCGCCCAAGCTGGATAGTACAGAGGATACACCACAAGCCTATTTTGTTTGTTACAGTGATACCGAGGATGTTAAACGCTGGCCCGGAGCCAATCTGTTTCTTAAAGCAGCAGATGGCCTGGAGCTGATTGCACAACAAACCCTGCCTGCCACTGCCGGATATACGCAAGGCATCTTAGGTCCCGCCAGTGAAAATTTATGGGATAGAGCCAACACCATTGCTGTAATACTGATGTCCGGAGTCTTGAGCTCTATCACAGAGATGGAAGTGTTCAATGGTAAAAACGTAGCCCTCATTGGGGATGAAATCGTCCAGTTCGTCAAAGCAGAGCTGATAGGCCCTAAAACTTATCGCTTGTCACAATTACTGCGTGGTAGGAAAGGAACCGAAAGTAACATCCTCAAACACACGGACAAGGATCGTTTTATTCTATTAGAGCCTGGCAAACTCAAAGCCCTACCAATGCTCCTGTCTCAACGCAACCAAATACAGGATTACAAAGCAGTGACTTTTAATTTGGATCCCGATGACGTAGGCACAGAATCATTTATCTATCGCGGAGATGATTTAAAGCCGTTGGCACCCGTACATCTGAAGGCCAAGATATTGAGAGACACCGTAACGCTCAGTTGGATCAGAGAATCCCGATTAGGGGGCGCTTGGTTGGATCATGTGGATGCGCCTCTAGGTGAAGCATTTGAGCGTTATGAAGTCGAAGTCCTCCAAGCAGGCAAAGTGATTGAAACCCTACAAACGACTCAGGCTAGCCTTGATTATCCTTATCAACCCCATTTGTCTTTTAGAATTTATCAATTATCCGAACTTGTTGGCCGTGGCGCCCCTGGAGAAATCATACTATGACCACCCCTCGATTCAAATTACCATTACTTACTAGCAGCCAAGCTCAAAAAGAAGTCACTCATAATGAAGCGATTACTAAACTCGAATGTTTCATTCAACCAGTCGCACTCAGCCGTACCCAACTACCCGATGAACCTCAAGCAGGCGATCTCGTAATCCAAAATAATCAACTGGCCTATTTTGTCAATGGAGCTTGGGAATACTCCGGAGCCTTTGAAGGGTTTGAGTGTTGGGTGAAAGATGAAGGAGTGAAGCTGGTATTTTGGCGAGGAAAATGGAGTAGTATCGCTCAAATTGAAAATTGATATGTTAATCAAATCATTATAAACTTTTTACTTATTTTTGTGGAGTAAGGTTGTTTTTCATGAGCATTAGCGTAGTAGATTGGAACAAAGAGCTTGAGTCTGCCACATTTGATTCAAAGGTGGGCCTCAAGATTACCACGCTCACGGAGGACGATGAGAGAGGCACCTATCTCACAAGTTTAATGCCAGGAAAATCCGTCACCGCGCACTACCATGCCCAAGGTTGCGAAGATTATCACATTCTGAGTGGCACAGGGACAATCCGATTGCTACCAATCAATTCTTCTCAACATACTTTTGAGTTGGTTTGTAAACATTTAAATCCCCGTAATTCTTTCAAAATCCCAGCAAATGTGATACATCAATTGGTCAATACTGGCAATGAGCCTTTGACGTTTATATTTAATTGCCCTCTGGCTCACTTGCGAGAAGATCGATTTATCATTGAGGATGTAGAGGGATATTTGCATGGAAAAGCAACAATCGGTTGATCCAAGATTGCAATCTTTATTTGATCAAATGCCCGGCTGCTGGGGCTGCAAAGATGCAAATTCCGTTTTTCTGTATGCCAACAAAGAATATGCAGAATTAATCGGCGTAGGGAAAAAAGATCATTTAGATATTATTGGTCGTACTGACTTTGATATGCCGTGTGAAACAGTCAATTGCGCTGAGCTTTTCAGAAAACAAGATAAAAAAGTCATTGTGAGTGAGCATAGGATGCGCATTCTTGATATTCATCCTTTTTCTGGTAATGAATGGAAGGCCTATATTTTCACAAAGACGCCTCTCTATGATGAAAATCAACTGGTAATAGGCACCATCTTTCATGGATCAAATATCACCAATACTACTATTTTGGAGCTTGGCTCTTTACTCTCCAAGATGACTACGGATGTTCAAAATGAGTTATTAGATAGTCAAAACAGTTTTATGCTTTCCACTGCTTTCGAAACTATTAAGCTTTCTAATCGTGAATCTGAATGTTTATTCTTTTTATTACGAGGAAAAATTGGTAAGCAGATTGCAAATTATTTGGGTCTCTCTGTGCGGACAGTAGAAGATATCATCATTAGATTAAGATTAAAATTTGACGCTCAAAACAAGCATGAGCTGATCGACAAAGCAATTCAAGCAGGATTTTTAAATACAATCCCTGAAACGCTCTTTAGGACTCAGCTTTCTGTTGCTTTAAAAGAAGATGATTGATAATTGTTAGCAGTTTATTGAGGAAGAACTGTTGTAGCTACACGAAGATACCCCCGAAATAACACCGTATTTTTTACGGTATTTTGTTTTTTAAACATGCTGTAAGCTTGAACCTCATCTCTATTTAAGAGGTTTAGTTAATGCTGTTAATTCATGAAATGGATTTTAATAAACATCCCACTTTCACACTGGGCTCGGAAGCAAAAGATCTTATCTCTTCTCAAAATATTGTACCCTGCCAATACCTTTGTTTTGAAGAATTTTTTCCAGATGGATCTCATGCCAGGTTAACGACCCATCCTGATTGGATAGCAAATTATTATCAGAGCGGTCTTTATAAGCAAGCCATATTTGAGTCTTTTGATACAATTCAAAGTAATACGATTATATGGTGGAATTCTTTATGTAAGGATCCTATTTATACTGCGGCCGAACAGTTTGGAATTTCTAATGGATTTACTTATCTTTCAAAGACGAAAGACTCTACCAAACTTTATCATATTGGAAACTTAAATCAAAAAATTCCTAAAGACGCTTATACTGTATCAAAATTTAATTTAATGCGATTTGAAAATCAGTTTTTAACTCATTCCAAAATATTACGAGAAATTGCTTATGGGTCTAAAATTTTATATCAAAAGCCAGCAGCATTAGATGCTTTGAGCATCTGCTCTTTAGCGAGTAATAATTGCCTTAACGGGCGCATTTATTTCAAACAAACCGAGTTGGATTTCGATCCAAAATTTGCTAATGTGGCAGTTTTGTTGATGAATGGTAAAAGTTTAGAGGAAGCGGCTATGCTCCTCAATATTAGCCTCCGTACTTTGAATAATTGGATTAAACAATTAAAAATATTGCTGGACGCAAAAACTTTACCACAACTCATGTACCATTTATCAAAAATTTACCTTGGAGATTAAAATGGAAATTTGGGCAGATACTGCGTGCACAAAGGAAATAGAAGAATTACAATTCTATTATAAGCTTTATGGTGTTACGACCAATCCTGCCATTATGTCTGAAGTAGTCGATCCTAAAGCGGCGCTCAAGGACTTGCTTGCCGTACAATCTGGTTTTTTAGCCGTACAAGTAGTCTCCAGTAATGTTGTGGATATGCTTGAAGAAGCAGAAATTCTTTCCAAAATAAATGAACGTATCATCGTGAAAATACCATGCACCTTGGCAGGTTATCAGGCTATGAGGGCATTATCGCATCTTCGGTTATTAGCTACAGCCATGCTAGAGGCAAATCAATATGCGTTAGCCCTTCATTTTAAATGTGAATATTCTGCCCCCTATTTAGGACACGTCCTACCTAATAGCAATGAACTACTCGATACATTGCTGGAAATTCAGACTAACAATCATGGCCCAACAAAAATCATGGGTGCTGCCATTAAAAATCCGGAGATGTATCTAGCTTGTGTACGTCGAGGCATTGATGCTATCACTGCGCCTACAGATGTGCTCATGGCTATATTGGGCCCTAATGTCGAATCGATGAAAAAAACCCAGCAGATGAACGCACAATTTCAATCCAAGCACCAGACCTCCAGTTGGAAAGATTATTAAAAATTGCACAAATCGGCAATTTAGAAACGATTGTGGTTGACCGGTTGTTTCGTCTGCTTTAACAATAGCAGAAAGGAAGGGTCTCAAGGAGTTGATTAATCATGAAACAATGCATTATTCCAAACATGGATCGAGCGTACATTATTGATCCTAATATTCTGACATTCAGGATTAGTAATGAAAGGTTTCAAGCGCATAACCTAAAAACATCCGATATAATTTTTTTGGAGATTAATGACAAGCCAAGCAGATATCAAATGAATCTTTATTTTGATGGAGAAAACTTTAAGATGGTTCCTGGGGTGAAAAGAAACCTGCAATATTTAGGAACTATCATTGGGAAGCAATGATTAAGCAAAGTTTTTATAAACTCCTCGAACAACGCCTGCTAGTTTCAGATCATTGTTTGCAGCAATAATTGGATTGGGATAACTTTGATTTAAAAGACGTAGATATTTTTTTCCGCCTTCAACTGTGTATTGGCGTAGCGCTGGCTGCCCATCTAGATAGGCAATCACGAACATATTTTCTTTCACAGGATATTCTGGATCGACGGTGATGAGGTAACCTGGTGGAAAAGAAATCTCGTTCCCAACCATACTATATCCTTGAGTCTCTAAAGCAAATGAGTGGGTACTCATAGCAATAGGTGCATAAAACCAGCGTACATTGTTATCTTTAGAAAGAGCGGAGATATCGATGTGGCCTACCATCCCCCATGGCACAATGGGCACTTTATTTGTAGTCTCTTGTAAACCAGAGTCGAGAGGTAAAATTTTTGGACCCCGTCCAGAATGCAGCCAGATAGGAGAGATGCCCAAAGCCTGCGCCATTTCAATTACATTTGTTGGCTTTTTAATCCTACCGGAGCAAATAGCTTGTATGTATTGTGGTTTCGTTTTGAGTTTTTTGGCTAACATTGTCTGGGTGACATGCTGCTCTTTCAGAATGAAATTAAGGCGTTCGGCTAAAGTTTCCATCCTAAAAGTGTACAACAATTTATGTGAGCGTTACAATCAAAAGTAGTTTTTCTGCTTTTTTACAAGTATGATAAATACCAAAGTTTGCGTTGGTTTTTTCGGTTATGTCTGCTCCTTCGCATAAGGTTCTCCATTGAATAGAGTGGCTATTTGGAATGGTTGGTTAGACTTAAGTCGAGATTTTTGCACGTGCAATTCACGTGTTTGAGGTGTGATTCACTATGATTATCTGTGATAGTGCAGGGGATTTTATAATAAAAAACTATTATAAATCAATAAATTATATCCTGTTTCTCGATCTCATAATCCTTTGGTCCCTGGTTCGAGTCCAGGTGGGCCCACCAATAATTCCTTTTAAATCAAGCAGTTATGAATTAATCAGTTTACTATCTGGATTTTGTATGTGAAGATTTTGTGAATCTCGCGCCTCGATGTCGTTTGACGCGCATGGTCCTACCCCACCTACTTTTGATTGTTTTTTTCGAATGACTGTCAGATTACTCATCCTAGAGCAAAGCTTGTTAGCTGATTCAATCAAATTTCTTAATTCTGCTGCTGAGTAATGAGTTGTAATTCGACTTGATTTGTGGCCAAGTAAATCTTGTCTATCTTCAAAACTCACGCCTGCTGATCTTAATCGTCTGCCGAATGTGTGTTTTAGATCATGCACTCGCACTTTAGATAGGCCAGCCTTAATTCTTGCCGTTTTCCACCCTGAGTTCAGCATTTTTAGAATCGGTTTGCCTCTATGAGTAAAAATATACTCACTTCCATTACCACGACATTCATTCACGACTTCTTGCGCTATTTTGTTCAATACAACAAGTCGATCCTGCCGATTTTTGACAAGGCCTTTTCTTCCTAATTTAGCATCTTCAATCCATGCAGGAATAATAAAGATAGATGCCTTCAGCTCAGGAACCTCATATTCCCACTCCCAGCGTAAATGACAGATTTCTTGATCTCTACATCCAGTATTGACCGCAAATAATGCCATTTTCCTCAAATGTTCTGGTAATAAAGCAAAGAGTTTATCTTGCTCCTCCCATGAAATTGGAAGAGGCTTACTAGCATCATTTTTTGGCAGCAGTCTTATTTTATTTGGGCGTTCAAGCCAGGGTCTACCTTGTTCATCGTACCATTCGGTTGCCAAATTCAACGCATGTCTTACAAGTTGAAGTCCATGGTTAATTGTCGCATTCTTCCTTCCTTTCGCTTTTAGATCGTCAATATAAGGGGCCAATGTACCCATATGAATTTCTTCAAGCGTCAGATGTGCGATATAAGGCCATAAACCTTTAGCTCTCATAACATCGTCGTTAACAGTTTCTTTACCTAGTCTTTTTTTATAAAGAACGTATTCTTCCATAGTCTCATGAAAATAACGCTTGCTGCGCTCACCAAAAACGCCTTCTGAACGAATTTGATCTACACGAAAAGCGAGATGCTCCTCCGCTTTGGCTAGATCGCTAGTTTT
The DNA here is from genome assembly GCA_023266435.1 of Legionellales bacterium. GTDB lineage: Bacteria > Pseudomonadota > Gammaproteobacteria > Berkiellales > Berkiellaceae > JAHFQF01. The sequence continues at coordinate 7,442 of JAHFQF010000088.1, forward strand.
TGCACTTTCGCAAATTGTGCGTCCAAAAATTGTTTTTCTAATGTACCAAACGCTATTTCTCTTGTAGAGACCTGGGGTTTTCTTTTTTCCCATCTATAATTACCTCCTAAGCTAACTTGCTTGGGGCACTCCCTACTGGCCTTATACTGCTCAAACCAGTGATCCAAGTCAAGCCGATCAAAGCCTACACCTCGTCTTCCAATCGGAACTTCAGAGATTTGTGGGCGAACTTCCTTATTAAATCTATTTTTATCCATCCCTAAGTACTTAGGTGCGTCCCTTAATCTGATGACCCTGTTTAACATATTCTAAATGTCCTTATTTAGCATAAAAATGCATATTTAAAATCTAAATAGACTCATTAACAATATTTATATTATATTTTAATTGTGTTAATGTAAATTAAAATTTATATTTGTGTCGTATAAGGAAGCACGGATGATTACTCTCACTCTCCCTTACCCACCCTCGATCAACACATACTGGCAGTATCACAACAAAGGCGTACACCTCAATCCCAAAGGTAGAGCTTACCGTACACACGTGACGGCACGTTGTTATGAACAGCTGGGTTTACAGTCACCACTGCACGGTCGACTCAAGGTCACGATCGATGCTTATCCACCTGATGCACGCTTGAGAGATTTAGATAACATCCAAAAGCCGCTCTTAGATGCGCTGGAGTTTGCCCAAGTATTTCTCAATGATGCTCAAATCGATCACCTTATCACCCAACGCAAACCCATCGCAGCACCTAAAGGTCAACTCATCGTTACTCTGGAGGAAGTATGAACTTGCAAGACAATCCGTACCTACGCGCATTATTTAATGATTGGAAGGATGCCAAATTTCAAGAAGGCCAAGCGATGCAAAAACGCCGCCAGATTGAAAAAGCGATTAAAGCATTTTTGCAGAGTTTAAAAGCCTGGCCAGAAGACAAAACCCAAACGTTATTTAAAGTCAAAATCGATGCCACGCATCAGCGGTATTGGAATCAACAAGTGCTATCTGTTTTAGCTAACAGTATCCCTGAGGCTTTATTTCCCTTTAGTGTGCGCTGGGGTGAATCTCGCACGGCCTCTCGCTATCTAGAGCACAATGAAAAAGAAATCTGGCATCAACTCAAACCGGCACTGACTATCAAACCTAAAACCACACCCACCTTTACTCTGCTCAAGGAGCTCAATGATGAAGCTTTCTGATATTGTGAGTGGCAAACAACAGCGACCCATACGCCTGATGATTTATGGTCAGCGCGGTGTGGGTAAAACCACCTTTGCTTCCCAGGCACCCAATGCTATTTTCATTGCCACCGAAGATGGCACAGCACATCTCAATGTGGCTCGCTTTCCTATTCCTAAAGTATGGGAAGAGCTGGTGCAATGTTTAAGTGTTTTAGCCAAAGAAAAACATGATTACCAAACTGTGGTGATTGATTCGCTGGATTGGGTAGAGCAATTAGCGCAACAGCAAATCGCCAAAGAAAGCAATAGCAAACGTGTCGCTGATATTCCCTTTGGCCAAGGCTATAAGCAAGCGGCTGAATTAATGTTTTTATTTCTTAAATATCTTAACGTGCTGTACAACCAAGGTTTACATATCATTTTGATTGCCCACAGTGATATCAAATCTTTTAACAATCCTGCAGGGCACAGTTACGACATGTATCAAACCAAAATCAATGCGCAAGC
>JAHFQF010000249.1 GCA_023266435.1 Legionellales bacterium
TATTCAAAACGTTTTTCTCAACGCTGCTTTAGTTTACTTTTTTTAGCGAATCTCTTTGCTCTGTTATCCGCCTTAGTAATAGAGCACTGGCTACACATTGAACCATGCCCTCTATGTATTTTGCAGCGCATTGTCGTTTTGGCAATGATTGGCATCAGCTTAGTCTCGTTTGTCCTTGCTTATCGTCATAGAATTCTTGGGATTGTCTGTCATACACTGATGACCTTGTTGTTGTTCAGCAATCTTTTAGTCTCAGCACGTTATATCTGGATTCAGCACCTGCCGTTGGCGGAAGCACCGCCTGCATGTGGCGCCTCTGTAGAATATTTAATGCAGATCATGCCTTGGTTAGATCTCTTAAAAATGATTTTAACCGGCAGCGGTGAGTGCCAAAAGGTAACCTTTGCGATCTTCGGCATAAGCTTTGCCACTTGGACAAGCGCCTATTTCTTGTTAATGACCTGCCTATATCTGTTTGCTCTCTTTCGACTTTACAAAAATCCCAGGCCTAGGTTTTAAGACACTCGAACCTAGCGATCTGATCCTATCAGATGAGACGCGGGAGGGGCCTCGCTCTTGAGACCCATGCATGGCGCCGTTGCACACGGTCACTCCTTACCCAAACCTCAATGAATCGACGTAGGCAATAACACTTAAGGCAGCGATTAAGTCATTTGTTCGTAATCATTCATGGCGCGGTGCGGCTTGACTCTGTAGGTTAAAACCCTTTTTACTGAAAGTACCTGTATCTCCTAGCTTAAGGGTACTGCAATGCACTTTAAAACAGAACGGCAAAAAAGTTGGACTGACACGGACACGATTATTGATAATTGGCTTCAGGAGCGCCAGGCGTTACTGGTGATTTTTACTCAACTTTGCCAATCTAAGTCTTTCCTATATAGCGCGCATCTTAAGTCTAAGCTGGATCAATTCTGTCAATTGTTAGTAGATTATGTTTCAGCGGGACAGTTTGAGGTATTTGAAAAAATATTTGAAGCAAGTAAGCTTGATAGGTCGCAAAGTTTTGATAAGCAGGTCTTTGTGAATATTTTGCGCAGCACTTTATTTGCGCTTGACTTTAATGATCGATATGCAAAAGCGGAGAGATATGACACGCTGGAGCAAGATTTGTCTAAATTAGGGGAGCATTTTGCGCGGCGACTTGAATTAGAGGATTATATTATTGATTTGTATGTGGAAGCGCTACGTCAATTAAATCCCTCATAGCGCACCTGAATCTTGATGTTATTAACAACCTTAGGCTGGATAATCTTCTAGATGCTGGATTTTCCCTTCTACTCCTTCCCATTCGGCTGCATCGGGTAAAGGCGCTGTTTTTTGGGTGATGTTGGGCCAGGTTTTTGCATATTTGGCATTAATCTCCAGGAAGTCTTGATATTTTTCTGGCAGATCGTCTTCTGAGCAAATCGCTTCAACTGGGCACTCTGGCTCACATAGGGCACAATCAATGCATTCATCTGGGTTAATAACAAGAAAATTGGGGCCTGCATGAAAACAATCTACAGGACATACTTCAACACAGTCAGTATATTTACAACGAATGCACTTTTCCGTTACAACAAATGTCATAAAAACCCCTCGTGAGTTAAACATCTAAATTTTGACCGCCAGTATACCACAGCCCACTTGGCCTTTCCTAGATTGCCCCTGTGTGCATCACGCGGATTGCACATTGATTCTCTCGTCCACCGGCTTGATGAACACTGTATGTTGCTACCCACTGCGGCTCAATTTATTTTTGTCATGCAGGCTAGGCGATGCGCAATGGCCTCCACACATTTAACATTTTCTATTTCGCTCATAAGACCTCAGGTAAACCCTTACTGAAACGGCGAATTGCTAAGGAGAGTCAGCACTCGAGTCCTCATGCGCTGGCAGGCACACTCCAGTGCTGCTCCGCCTCCTTGCGCTTCACTATTTTCAGCAAGCTTTGCAAGAGGTCTATACTCTTCTCGACATGCTTTACGGCGTTGTGGTCATCGTCAGCTCGCAATCCTCAAGTACTAACAGTACGTTCCGGCTGCTCGCGACTCGACACCTAGCCTAAAACCAACTCGCTTTGGGTATATTTAAACAGTGCACCCAAAAATTTAAAAATTTCTGCGCGCGAACCTTCCCCTTTCTGTCGCTGCAAAATTTTTATAAATGTGCTGTGTAATACGCCTATTTTTATTGATAATGAGCAAAACACCCTGCGGTTATTTTGTTCATGAGTACCTTTTGTTTGTTACCAACGAGCAATAATTTCATACAAAAAGATCCCTTTAAGAAAAAAATGGGATATAATCGCACCGCATGTTTAATTTTTTAAGGAATACGACTATGGCTAAAACTGTAAAAAAACAAAAAGCTACTCGCCCTGCTGCCAAAAAAAGCGTTGCTGAAAAAATCAAAAAAACTGTGAAAGCAACCAAGAGCACTAAAAGCACCAAGACCATCAAGACAACGAAAACCGCAAAAGCTGCAAAGACCACAATGAATAAACCTGCTGCTGAATTGAATTTTTCTCAGCTCATCAAAGATGCGAGCGCTGCT
>JAHFQF010000089.1 GCA_023266435.1 Legionellales bacterium
CAAATTTGAGACAATAAACATAGGCAGGGTATTCAACTCAACATCGTCTGCTTCTATAGGCAGCGCACGACAAATTGCCTGGTGCTGATTGATCAGAAAAGCATGGCTGCGAGAGACTCCTTTGGGCTGCCCTGTGGAGCCGCTGGTAAAAGTAATCAATGCCGGATGTTCTGGAGGCGTTTCAAAATCTGGAGACTGTCTCGTCTCATGACTAGAGTACTGAACTAGCGTGCTTCCTGGAACCCAAAACCCTGTGGAAAATTTCTTTGGGATTTTTTTCACAGCATCCATGAAACGTAATACATGCGCTTTTGGAGTAGCAATCAATGCATCGGGCCTCACTGATTGGATGCATTGAGATAGACATTTTCTCCCTACAGAGGGATCGATTAAAATGACTGTCGCACCTGCTCTGACTAGCCCCAAAAAAATGACATAAAACTCTATGTTCAGTGGGATAAAAAGTAATATTTTTTGACCAGGAAAAACTTGCTGTTGATCAAAGAAATCAGCAACCACACTGGTTTGTCGCTCAAGCTCTCGATAAGTGATGGAGTCTTCTTTATCAATTAAGGCAACTTTATCAGGGGTGTTTTTTGAATTTCGTCTCAACAACTCAATAATATTCATTCATGTAGACCCATTACACTGAAAATTGAGAAATAACCGCCAAGCTTAATCAGGACTGTTTCCCATAGAGGGTATATTTCCGTATTGTCTGCGCAGATTTATTGCTGATAGATCGGGATACATTGCTGTCATACATCAGCGCATGTATGATTTCCTTAAATCCTTTTTCGGCTGCACGTTGATGGATGGTATACACTAGATAATTCCCTAATCCCGCATAAGTACGGTCAGGTATTTTGGCGACAGTTTTGATAATGAGAGAATCCACTTCTTTACCCATCTGTTTCTTCAAAAAATCAGGTATTGCAAAAATAAACCCTACTAATTTTCCCCGGTGTTCGGCCAAAAGAAAAAACTCTGGGACCACGTAAGGCAGTATTTTTTCATAAACCGCCAAAAAATCAGCGAGTGATATATCCGTATAGAGGAAGTTTTTTGAAAAGCTTTGTAACGAGAGCGCGTGAATTGCAGTTAAGTCGGACGTCGCCTGCGCTTTATTAAAAGGTCGAATAGTGACTCCCAACTCACGCTGCTTGGCTATGAATTTGGTTGCCGATCTATCTTCATACACGATTTGCTCCGTGCTAGCAGAATAATAAGTAGCGATTTCCTCAAACCCCGCTGAAACAAATATTTCTGGCCATTCTGCAGGTGTATAATATTCCATCAAGAAAGGTGGTGATGTGCCTGCTTCCGTTACAAGCCGATATTTGCTCCAAGTGCTGCCATTCATCGGCCCAATCACATACTCAGAACCAAGCATTTTTGCTCTTGCCACCGCATGCAACAATAACTCCTTTCCCGCTTGCCTATCCTGCGTAAAAAAATTGCCTAATACGCTGGTATTGTAGTCTTTGAATGCTGGTGCATTTTTCAACCATAAAGAGCAAATTGAGATCAGCCGGTTGTGATCAATCACGGCCCAGGTTTCATTTTGATTACCCGATAAGTCAGGCATACAGGAGTGTGTGGGTATCTGGAGCTTATCCAGATTGATTGCCTGCACATTGACGATTTGCATGCTCAGGGGTTCCCCATGATCCAAATTGGTATCAAGGCTGTAGCAGAACCAGACAAGGCCAATAGGGCCTCTGTAGCCCAGCGCTTACTACTAAATCGATCTGCCTGAATACAAACTACCAAACCACCAAGAAACATGACGATAATTGAAAAGACGAAAAGAGTCAGGATTGTAGGGTCAACACCATAATAAACAAAGGTTGTTAACAGTACACTGCTGGCTGATACACTGGTCAACAAAATAACACTGGGCTCTGCTTTTTTTCCTCTACAAGCTTTCAGTCTTAATAAAATGATGGCCTGAAGATGAATAGCAAATGCCAAGGCAAAGAGAAAAAATCCAAAAGGAATATGCAAAAGACGATCTACAACGAGCCAAAAAAAACCGCCGCTTGAAACGCTCAGGATAGCATTCGCAGTATAATTCCCTTCATCATGCTGAATTTTAATGAATGCGACATGACAGAGAAATACCAGAATAGGCGCAACAAGCCAAACTACACCCCCGATCACCCAGAAAAAATAGAGCACAATAGTCGCGGTCATTAAGGCATGTGTATTCAGATGAGATATTTGACTTGCCAGCAACCCAAACAGCACTATTCCCGTCAAAACAGAAAGTTGATAGAAAAGTTGTGAGTCGTCATGCTGCAGCACGGTGCTTAAAAAAAGATAGGCAGCGATAGGCAGAAATAGATTATCCAGTCCGTGCCAAGATATGGCCTCAATGATCGCCCCTAGCATTGAAAACGTCATAGCTATCATGAGTACCGCAGCCCATGATAGGGGTGTTAACATCTTCAGAAAAATCACCAGTATTGCAAAGGTAACCCCTACGAAAGTCAGGGTGCCTTCCCAGCTTTTGATGCCACCCACCACTGCAAATAAGTGCTTACCATAATGTGTGCCAACTAAAGCCGACATAGTGTCTGATATTGTCAGGATGGCTAATGGAATCACAAATAAGACATAGTCGCCATGAGAGAGCCAGAAAAGCAGCAGGATAGATAGGGCAAACAGTAACTCTCCAAATGAAGAGCGCTTTACATCATGAATGCTTTTTCCAATGTTGTTTTTAAGCCAGGGGACATTGCGTATTAAAAGCAATATCAAACTGGCCGTACTACAGACCACCAAGACTTGCCAAAATTCAGTAAATAACCACGGAAAAGAAATTCCTGTGAGTCCAAATCCCACATGGAGCACTTTTCTCTTCCATTCGGGAGGCCATGCATATCGTTTGCCTAAAAAACTGATTGCAAATAGAAAGGAAAGTAGCAACGTAATAATACCAACAATTTTTAGGGAAACCAGGTTCATTGGACTTCCTCAATCACCAGATTGCTATAAAAAATGGCTTTGTCTTCCGTCTGTAATTTTTGAGCCAGTTGCGTCTGTGAGCGCAGCTTGGCTTGAAGTGCCTTTGGACAGCTTCGTGGAACCATCATATTCCAATATAATAATCTGGCATTAGGCTCACTGATCTCAATCAACGAGGATAAAAAGTTCGTATAATTTTCCTCAGACATATATTCAAAAATATCGCTTAGGTTAAACTTGCTGACTCGGGTGCCATCTTGTTTACAACGCGCTACAAAACTTTCCAGAGGCAGCAAATGCCACTCCAGCTTGCTCAAGTTATTTCGGATACTTTCAAAATTTTCTTCCCGAAGTGCAAACGGTAGGGCTTGACCGTGTGTACCCCGTAAAATCCAATGTAGATAGGGATTTTCTGCAGGATTTAATGTTCGCATGCCATGTCTGATTTTACCCAGCACATGCTCAGAAAAACTGCCATCCACATAAGAAAAAAATGCCGGATCGCGACCCATTTTCCCCATCAGTGTTTGAGAAAAGAAAATCTTGATGAGCAATCTCCAGCGCCAAGTATTCCAAACCGTATCAAAAAAAATCTCTTTTTCTTGTGTGGACTTAGAAGACAACAGTTGGCACACAGTGTTTTTTGAGTGGACCAAAGGCAACACAAAGTTTTTAAAAATACAGAAATAGCGCTCAAATTTTCCAACGCCAGCAATGCCGTATTTCTCTATCGCTGCTTGCTTTGCATCCCAAAAAGAATGTGCTTTTTCTGTCAAGAGCGTCCTGCATCGATGATAATACACAATGCGATTGTCACTTGGTCTAGATCCCATGAACTCTAAGAGTTCCGCGTGGGTTAGCACTTGATACGCTGCCACCCTCAGTTCCAAACAAAAAATCTGCGCAAGATTGAGATCCAAAGCAATCACCTTTGCCGGATTCTTCGCCAGCATGGCTAGGGCATTATCACCCGCAGAGGCTATCGAAAGACAGATGTCATTTGGCTGAATGTCCAATCCCTCTAGAAGGATATCTGCATCTTCCCACACTTGAGCATACCGTATGATCGAAAAATCCGCTTTATTTTCAATTTCACTTTTTATCATTGCTTTCTTCTCTGTTAGATAGCGTTACTATCCCTGTAGCACCATTCATTTCCACGACATCGCCCGTTTTTAGCCATGACATCACACCCTCTATTGCAACAATGGCGGGAATCCCCATTTCTCTGGCAACAATGGCAGAGTGTGATAAAAGGCTGCCTCTCTCGACAATAATTCCAGCAGCATTCGCAAACAAGGTAATCCACCCTGGATCTGTAAATTGAGCCACCATGATTTCACCTGGTTTTAATTCAGCTTGTCTAGGGTTATGAATCACTCTCACTGGAGCCCTCACGATTCCTTGACAACACCCAATGCCCTTTCTACTATCAGAGTCATTGAGATCCAATACTGCTTCTGTCGCATAGGCTTTTGTTTTGAATGCATGGCAAGCCGCACCACTGGTCTCGAATCGATTGGGAGGAGCGGGTTGGGAGTCAAATTCTTCCTGTTGTTTTTTACGGATCTGAATCAACGCCTGGATATTCACAGTTGTGCCAGTCCCTTCAATCAAACCTAAAATCTCAGACACTTCCATAAAAAAGATATCCCTCGGATCGGTAAGATATTTTAACTCGTGTAAACGCAGTCCAATTTCCAAGAAAATTTTTCGCACTCGACCAAAAACACGCGTACGCTCAAACCTTAAGTTTTCTCGATCACGCACACGGATCTTGGCCCAAGAGACAATTTTTACAATCATCCATTTTTTGAAAATTTTATTTTTAAATAAATTGGATATCTCTACATGCGTAGCGTGAGACTCCACTATTTCTTTTTGCTGTTTCCCCCGGCGCGCCATATAGCCAATTGCTTGCAAAAGCATGGCCGGTTCATCTTCTAGCGTGAAACTTTCGAGCTTTAACTCTTGCAAACAGCGATCACCAAATTTCTTCAAATACTCATCATAGTGCACTTTAAGCGCTGGTAAATCATCGATAGCGGTGACATCTCCAGCAATAAGGCGCTCAACAATAGTCTCTTCTTGGCAAGCAATATCGGCCATTTTACGAATGCGTATAGCAGGTTCAGCACTCACGATATCACCTTGGCCGATCATAATATCGTTATGTAAACGCAAGCCTTCCTCGCCTGCGTATTTTTCAAGCAGCTTTCGTGATACCCCAAATGCAATCATGCACAAAAAATCATTAATCAGCGGCGCATCCCATCGTTTTAGCAGCTTATTTTCTAATGCTCTGTATTGATCCACGAGCTGATCAAGTGATAAGGATTCTAATCGTTCTGACGTGAGCGCTTCATTTAAACGATCATAAAAATTTCTGATCGTCCTACGCAAGCCAATCTGATGTTTCACCAGGCCACCCAGCGTACGAATAAAACGGAGGCTATCCACAACCTTTTCCCGTGCAGAAGGTTGCTTTGAAAACATATCCTTTACAATATGTGCTGGTAAAGGTTCTTTTACCCCCATCATTTGTTCCATAAAATTCTGGTTCATTTTAAAACCGGGGAACAAAGAGAGTACGCGATACCAATTGAGTAAATTATAGTAAACATGGCCATTCACAAAGCCCAACATGTTGCGAAACGCGTTGTTCTCACACTCAATTTGAGCGCGTGTGACTCCCATAAATTGGCAAAACTCAATGTAAACATGTTCATAGACATAGCGTGCAAATGAAAAAGTCAGTGGTGATGTGACCCCACTGTAGCTTTCTACAATATTACTGTTATCCCACAAGGTAAGCCGCTCTCCAGAAAGGGTCGCATGCTTTAAGCTCGTAATAGGGCGTGCCTGCAATAGATAGACTTTGCCATCTTGTATTGCCCACTCAATGTCTTGTGGTAATCCAAAATGTGCTTCCACCTTAAAAACCAAGGCAACAATATCGGAAATGAGTGTTTGATTGAGGATAGCGGTACTGCTATTAAGCATTTGTGTTTGCAGGACGCCCTCTCTGGAGGTATAATACGTGTCTCCATTGACTTCGCCAGAAACCAGTTTATCTGCCAAGCCGTGCGTGGCATTAATGACGCATTTTTTGCGATCACCCGTCACAGGATCCGCACTAAATGCTACACCCGCCATCTCAGCCTGGACCATGTGTTGTACAATCACTGCCGGTATCCAACTCTCATTCTTGTCAAAAATCTTTCGATACTGACTGACGTGATCGGAAAAAGCAGAATACCAAACGTCACATACTTTCTTTACCACCTCAGAGGTTGGCACATTTAAATAGCTTTCTAATTGCCCAGCAAAAGATGCCTGTTCACCATCTTCTGATGTCGCAGAAGAGCGTACAGCCAGTCGCTGCGATCCACTCGTAACAAGCGTTTGTGTCGCGTTTTCAATCGCCTCTCTGACACTGGCACTGAGCACGATTTTCCCAATTGGTTTGCCTTGATTAAGTGCTGTTTTTTGACTTGGTGAGAGACAGTCAAGAAAAGCCTGAGGTGATATAACAAACCACGCAGGGATAACAAACTTTTCTGAGAGCTCTGAAAGCGATGCAGCCTTACCGCCCATGCGCTGACGGCCTAGCATAGCACCTGCTGGGATGATGTATTCTAATTCAGCCATACAGAATACCCCATTGGGATCACACCCAGTATGAGGTAAAGACTAGCCACCCACAGAGCGGAGGCATTTTCCAACCACTTAGACTTTTGTTTGCTTGGATTTTGCATAAAACGGATTCCTAACATGACAACGACGACAACCATGACCAGTAGTAAGGAAAAGACCGGGACAAAGAAAGAGAGCGTCATGGCCACCACGCAAGCACAAACAAATGACAGGAGGATGGCTGCGATCCAAACTGCAATCGCAGGCTTAATACCCCAATCACTACTATAGCTTTCTACACCTACACGTTCTTCTTCTGGCGCCCACGTTTTTCGACCAATCTCAATGACTACGCCATTAAAAAAGCTGACGATCAGAAACCAGAGGAGTCCTTCTGGCGGCACTGCCTGGTGCTGCAACCAATCACAGCCAGTGGCAAATAGATCTATCGCTGGCATAATCAGCATGTGTGTCCACAGGTAGATAAAAGAGTGCTGCTTGAGCCAGGTGGGCACAAAAAACTCTACGGACATCAGTGCCATATACACCCAAACAGCAAACAGTAATAGAATTAACGGTGGGTAGAGTAGAAGGCACAGTAGCACTTGTATGCCAGCAGAGATCATACCCAACCATTTAAGTTCATTGAATGTAATCAACCCTCGAGGAACAGGCCGCTCTGGTCGGAACTTAGCATCATTTTCATGATCTTTAAATTCGTCAGCAATTCGAAGCTGTAAAAAAAATAGAAAAAGACAGCCAAAAGCAGTCAAAGTGATTTGGAGATCCGGCCATGCCTGCGAAAAACGTAGCAGAGAGGAGAGGCAAACAGCGCAAAAGCTAAACGACGCAATCAGCATGCCATGCTGGATGACTGGAAAACGTTCTTTTTGGTACACCCATAGTCGGTTCAAGATGTTTTGTTTTTGTACAGAGGTATTCATTTGCTGTGTTGTACCCCTCGAGCGAAAGATTGGTGAGCCGAGGCAAAATCACCAGCACACATTGCGCCCATGATAGAAAGCTCTCCAGCCAGGCAACAGGCTGCGCAGACTTCTGCCAAGGCATGCACACGGTCTTTACCATTCAACCCCATGATCTTCAGCCCAACCGATTGTGAGGGTAGGCCGGTTCCTCCACCGACTGTGCCAACCATAATATTGGGTAATGTGACAGAGGCATATAAGGCGCCTGTGTCCGTTAGCTCTAAGCGGGTGATGCCCACACTGGACTCTGAGACGCAGGCAACATCCTGCCCCGTGGCCAAATACAGTGCGGCCAGGCCATTGGCATAATGCGCTTGCACGCCCATGGTGCCGCTCATCACGCCCCCCAATGCTGCCAAACGCCAGTACTCAACCATCATCGCAGGCGTTGTGTGCAAATACCGCTCTACAAGCGACTTTTCTAACAGTATTTCAGCCGTTACTTTTTTTCCTCTGACAGAGAGGAAAGATAATGCAGAGGCCTTTTTGTCCCCTGAAAAATTAGCTTCTACAAACATATGTTTTGGTTTAATCGGGGAGTTGCTGGCAATGTATTTCAGAACCGCAGCAGTGGCAATAGTCGCCATATTCTGTCCGGAAGCATCCCCCGTAGAATAATCAAAGTTGAGATAGACATGATTACCTTCTACCGTGGTAAAAGTATCTACGAGCTTGCCATGGCTGGTTGTCTGCTCAGCGACTTCCTTGAAGGCTTCAAACTGATCCTGCGCCCACAATACAAATTGGCTCACTTCGATCAGATTTTTGAATACAAAACCTGGGGATCGGGTAATACCATCATTTAAAATGACCACACTACACCCACCAGCTTTAGTAATCAGACATGCGCCTCTATTATAAGAGGCCACCAAAGCCGCCTCGGTCGTGGCAAGGGGGAGGTAATAATCGCCTTGCGCAAAAAATCCGTTAACCCGCAAAGGTCCTACTATTCCTACTGGTAGTTTGATTGTTCCGATGCAGTTTTCGATATTTTTAGAAAATGCCTCAATGTATTCGAGTGAAGAAGGATCGGCTAAGAGTTGTTGATCGTCATCCGAAAGCTCTGTTTGTGCCCCTCGTAAAATCTTCCAATTACTCTCAATGCTTTCTTTATTGAGTGTTTTCACATAGTGTAATCTGGGCTTGGCTGTGAAGTGTTTTGGCACTAAACGCTCTGCCATTTTTTGCAGAGAAATATCGGGAATGAGGCGTTCTATCAGACGACGCATTTTCTCTCTATTAGCAGCCATATCCTCTTCTCCTCAAAGCTTTTAAGACTGATGAGATGTGTATATTTCATCAATAATTCTGTTTTTTTAATGCTTTAGCATGATAAAGAAAATCGATTTTTTAATCAATAAAACCAAATATTTGAGTAGATACACTCAATGTCTGTA
>JAHFQF010000090.1 GCA_023266435.1 Legionellales bacterium
TCAAGCACCAACATATGACCATCGCTGTTAATCAACACAACACGTGCATTTTTGGTAGAGGATACCAAAGCAGGTGATAAAGCCACGGAGTCTTCTGACACTTTTAGCAAAGCTTTGCCAGTTTTATTTTTAGTCATTAAATTTTCAGCAGTTGTAGCAAAACCATAACCTGCACTAGAAACAACCACAACACTTTGCGTTTCATCTTGAATAATCATTGCTCCCACAAAAGGAACACCACTCTCAGGCTCAAAACGCGCTGTCAAAGGTTCTCCAAATCCTCTACCACTTGGCAGGGTATTCACCAAAGTAGAGTAACTGCGACCGGCTGCATCTAAAAAGACCACCTGGTTATCTGTTTTAGCGATGACCTGCTGCAATAGCGCATCGTCTCCCTTAAAACTCAAACTTGCCTTATCTAATTCATGTCCCTTGACAGTACGAACCCAGCCTTTTTGTGACAGTAATAAGGTCACCGGATCCGAAGGGATCGCTTGGGTAAGGCTTAAAACTTGCGCTTGAGCGCGCTCAATCAGAGGTGACTGACGAGCATCACCAAATTCTTTAGCAGCGTCGGTCAATTCTTTTTTAACCAAATTTTTTAAGCGACGCTCTGATTCTAAAGTTTCCTGCAATTGTTTACGCTCTGCTTCTAGTTCATTTTTTTCAGTAAGAATTTTTTGTTCTTCTAATTTTGCCAAATGCCTTAACTTTAAATCTAAAATCGCTTCTGCTTGTAATTCACTTAATTTAAATTTCTTTATTAACTGTGGTTTTGGCTCATCATACTTACGAATGATCGCAATGACCTCGTCAATATTCAGAAAAGCAATCATGAGACCGGCTAAAATATGTAATCGATTGTCTACTTTGTCTAATCGATACTTTAACCTTTTCCGCACAGTCTCTATTCTAAACTCAAGCCACTCTGATAACATGGTGCGCAAAGACTTAACTTGAGGACGTCCGTTTAATCCAATGACGTTAAAGTTCACTCTAAAGCTTTTTTCTAAATCCGAGGTTGCAAACAAATGCTGCATAATTTCATCCGCATCTACTCGGTTAGATTTCATGACAATCACTAAACGCACTGGATTTTCATGATCGGATTCATCTCTCAAATCAACGACCATGGGCAGTTTCTTTGCTTGCATGTGTTTCGCGATTTGTATTAATAACTTGGCACCAGAGCACTGATAAGGCAGACTGGTAATAATGATCTCATTTTTGTCAACCACATACGTCGCGCGTTGCCTTAAAGAACCATAGCCCTGCTCATACATCGCGATTAATTCTGATTTGGGCGTAATGATTTCTGAGGTGGTCGGAAAATCAGGCCCTTGAATATAGTCGCACAATTGTGCTGTAGTCGCTTTGGGATTTTCTAGCAGGTATTTTAAAGCATCAACCACCTCATTGAGATTATGTGGTGGAATGTCTGTCGCCATACCCACTGCAATACCAGAGGCGCCATTAAGCAATATGGCTGGCACCTTTGCAGGCAGCACTTTAGGCTCTTCCAGCGTACCATCGAAGTTTGAGAACCACTCTACGGCCCCTTGATTCAGCTCACCTAAGAATACTTCTGCAAATTTTGATAACTTGGCTTCCGTGTATCGCATGGCTGCGAAAGATTTAGGATCGTCCATTGATCCCCAGTTACCTTGCCCATCCACCAAAGGATATCGATACGAAAAAGGCTGCGCCAAATGCACCATGGCTTCATAGCACGCCGTGTCTCCATGTGGATGGTATTTACCTAATACGTCCCCCACCGTACGCGCAGATTTTTTATACTTAGCCTGCGCTTTTAAGCCTAATTCAGACATGGCATAAATAATACGACGTTGTACCGGCTTTAAACCATCCCCAATGTGAGGTAATGCGCGATCTAAAATCACTGTCATCGCATAATCTAAATACGCTTTCTCAGTAAATTCAGCAAGTGGCATGGACTCATTTGCAGCGACACTCAAGTCAATCATGTGATAGATACCTCCGCCAAATCACCTTTGTCTTCTAACCATTGCTTACGATCACTGACACGTTTTTTAGCCAGCAACATATCCAGCATACCTAAAGCTGCTGCCTTATTTTCTAAAGTCAACTGCACCAAACGTCGTGTATCAGGCACCATGGTGGTTTC
Source organism: Legionellales bacterium (assembly GCA_023266435.1). Classification (GTDB taxonomy): domain Bacteria; phylum Pseudomonadota; class Gammaproteobacteria; order Berkiellales; family Berkiellaceae; genus JAHFQF01. Next base: position 2,147 of record JAHFQF010000090.1, read on the forward strand.
ACGTAATTGTAAAGGGTTCATTTCCCCTAATCCTTTAAAACGCTGAATGCTGACATTTGCATTTGGCTTTTCTTTACGGATTTTGTTAATGAGATGCGTTTTTTCATTATCATCCAATGCATAGTAAATTTGCTTACCTACATCCAGACGATATAAAGGCGGCATGGCCACAAACACGTGCCCTTTTTCTACTAGTTTAGGAAAATGCTTGACAAACAATGCACAAAGTAACGTTGCAATGTGCGCACCATCTGAGTCTGCATCTGCCAAAATACATACCTTACCATATCGTAAATTAGTCAGGTCTTCGCTATCTGGATCCATGCCGATGGCAACGGCAATATCATGGACTTCTTGAGAGGCCAACACTTCTGTAGAGCTTACTTCCCAAGTATTTAAAATTTTACCGCGCAAAGGCATGACTGCTTGGAAAGTTTTATCGCGCGCTTGCTTGGCTGATCCCCCTGCAGAATCCCCCTCTACTAAAAACAGCTCGGCACGCATGGGGTCATTCACAGTGCAATCCGCTAGTTTCCCTGGTAATGCGGGTCCTTGCACAATTTTTTTCCGAGAAACAGTCCTGGCGGCTTGGTTCCTTGCTTCGGCCTTTTCAATGGCCAAAGCTGCGATTTGTTCACCCACTTTAACATGTTGATGCAACCAGAGAGCGAACTGATTTTTTACGGCTGTTGCAACAATCGGCGCAGCTTGCCTGGAAGTTAACCGTTCCTTTGTTTGTCCCGCAAATTGTGGATCGTGCATTTTAAATGACAGCACATACTGGCATCCTGCCCACACATCTTCTGGGGTTAATTTGAGGTTTTTTGGCAATAGATTACGAAACTGGCAAAATTCTCTGATGGCATCTGACAACCCTGTGCGAAAACCATTGACATGTGTTCCCCCTTGTACAGTGGGGATTAAATTCACATAGCTCTCTTCTAAAATATTTTGACCGGCGGTTAACCAACACACTGCATAATGGATTGTGAATTCGTCTTCTAACATCTCTCCCAAGATGGCTTCTTCAGGCAAGGTGGTCTCTGCCTGTAATTTTTCCTGTACATATGTTTTTAATCCATCCGCGTAACACCAAGTTTGTTTTTGTTTGGCTTTTTCATCGACAAAATGGATAGTTAATCCAGGACACAATACCGCTTTTGCTTGTAACGCTTGAATTAACTTGGGGACATGAAACTTGTCACTATCAAAATACTTACCTTCTGGCCAAAAATGAATGTGTGTGCCCGTCTGCTTTTTGGGTACAGTATCAATGTTTTTTAATTTCCCTTGGGGGGCACCATGCGCAAAGCGCATTTGATAACGCACACCACCCCGATCGATCGTGGCAATTAATTGAGCAGAAAGCGCATTGACCACAGACACCCCGACCCCATGCAGCCCCCCCGCAAATTGATAATTTTTTTGAGAGAATTTGGCGCCGGCATGTAAGCGAGTCAAGATAACTTCTACACCAGAAATTTTCTCATCAGGATGAATATCAACTGGCATACCACGACCATTGTCTGCAACACTCAAACTGTGATCGGCATGTAAAGTGACTGTGATTTCATTGGCGTGACCTGCCAATGCTTCATCAGTACTATTATCAATCACCTCTTGAGCCAGATGATTGGGGTTCGTTGTAATGGTATACATGCCTGGACGTTTCTGTACGGGTTCTAATCCACTGAGCACTTCAATGTCACGGGCATCATATTGCGTGGCATTTTTCTGAGCCATACGCTCTCCGACTGTTTACTTACACTTGGGGTTCATACTCAAGCAATTGATTATTAAGCTGGACGTCAAGCCATGACCAACCAGGATGTCTGATCAATGCTTGGGATTGCAAACTGACGCAGGCAACACTGCCTAAGAATCAATTAAGAGGAGTATTATAGTCAAAGCAATTGATTTTTAGGTTAGACGTCAAGTCACGAAGCAACCGGAATGTACATCAAGTACCTGAGGATTGCGAGCAGACGACAACAACGCATAAGAATCAAGTGCGACGACTATAGAGTAGGATAAGAAGTGAGAGAAAAGCAAGGGGTGAGAAAAGCAAGCGGATAGTTAACATAATAACTACCTCGCCTGACCGCGCACTATTTACTTTCAAGGGCAGCAATATCTAGCCATTCCCCTAAAAAATCATCCAACTGCTGCTTTTCATCTGGATATAGTAAATTGAGCACCTGCGAATCATGCTGAGCTTGCGCAACACCATTGCCTGAAAAACTGACGACTTCGGCTAGTTTTGCATCATGATACAAGCGAACCTGCATCTGCGCCCCAGAAAGCCAGGCCGGCCATTTTAATGGCGTATGCTGTAGCGTAATGGACCAAGTGTACTCGCTCAAGGACTCCAAGCGAATCTCCAAATACCCGAGCCGCCCTAGACTCAAAGCAATCGCCCCTTCGCCAGTAAAATGTGTGGGGATAATCTGCGCAAGCTTCTGATAGTTTTTGCTGCAGCACGCCAAACGTCGTTCCAAATCGGGGATATATTTTTTAGCCCCTTGCCCTGGTTTAGTCGTCATGACCCCCTCCCAAGAAATCACAGTGTGTTACTTTGAATTATAGCAATTTTTAGTAATTCAACAAAATAACAACTTTTATGACCAATCTTTTTTCTCATATTGTGCAGCGCACAACGCTCATCCCCTCCTATTCACACAGCAGACCTTTTGATATGATGGCCCCCAAAAGACTGACGAGGCACCTCATGAATCATTTTAGTAAAGCACGTTATCTCATGGTTAAACAACAAGTAAACCCGTGGTCAGTTTGGGATCCAAGAATTTTGGAAATCATGGGGGAGTTACCGCGCGAACAGTTCGTCCCTGAATCTTATCAAGCCCTTGCTTACAGCGAAACAGAGATTCCTATTGGCCATGGTCAAATCATGCTTACCCCTAAAGTTGCTGCTCGCATTATTCAAGCCTGTCAAATTAGTGCTGAAGACATCGTATTAGAAATCGGTACAGGTACTGGGTATATGACAGCAATTCTTTGTCAACTGGCTAAACATGTACACAGTCTTGAAATTTATCCGGATCTCATGGAGCAGGCTGAAAGCCGGCTACAGGCTACGAGTATCAACAATCTTTCTCTGCATTTAAGCAATGGTGCACTAGGGCTTGAACATCACGCCCCGTATGCCGTGATCATTGCCACAGGTGCTTATCATCACCTGCCTGAAACACTTAAATACCAATTGGCTATAGGCGGTCGCTTACTGACTTTTGTTGGTAAAGCCCCTGCACAACATGCTTGTCTAATCACACGACAAAGCCAAGATCATTTTGTTACTGAAGTTTTATTTGAGACAAGCGTGCCTTATCTGGTACAAATAGAGAAACCTTCTCCTTTCCAATTTTAATTAGGAGCGCATCTCATGTCGTCCATACGACTTCGCGTGGCTTTGCTTGCGAGCTTGCTCTTACAACCTATTTGTTCTTTTGGTCAAGACCTACTCGATATCTATCACTTGGCTGCCAATACCGATCCTGTTTTCATGGCCGCAAACTCACAAATCAATGCCGACAAAGAACACTGGCACTTAGCACTTGCTGACATGATACCCAACGTAATCTCTTCTGGTAATTATAAAACGGTCAATAATAAAGCATTATATGCAGACGGCTCTTTTGACCAATACAATGGAACGATCACTGCCACTCAAATGCTTTTTTCTGCACCAAAAATTAATCATTTTCAACAATCACGTTTAGTGAACAAACGCATCGTTGCAGCTCACTCCGTTGCAGAGCAGTCTCTTTTATTTCGCGTGACTGACCGGTATTTTGCGATTTTGAAAGCTGCGGATGCTGTTACTTTTAGTGAGCAACGAAAAATTGCCTTTTCAAAACAATGGCAACAAAGTCAAGAGCGCTACAAAGTAGGTGTTTCTCCAGTGACCGATGTCCATGAAGCCAAAGCCCGCTTAGACAATGCAGTGGCTGAGGCGATTACTGCGAGCAACACACTGCATGCGAGATACCAACAACTTGCTGAATTAACAGGAGAGCCTGTCTCTGCTATCAATCCACTCGCCAATAAACCCAATCTCAAAAATTATGTGCTAGAAGAAGTCTCTGCCTATGAAGCATTGGCTCAAACACAAAACCCCGCCTTACAGCAGGCCGAACTCAATACTAAGATTGCACGAAAAAAAGTTTGGGAGAAACGAGGGGAACATTTACCTACATTGGACGCATTTGCTACTGCCACTTATGACAAGACTGCCGCACCCGACAGCGAGCATCAGAAAGCACGTGTTGTGGGATTAAAAGCATCCATGGATATTTTCTCTGGCGGCAAAACCTCTGCAGCCACTCGACAAACCCATGCCATGTATCAAGAAGAAAAAGCCAATACACGTAAAGTCTATTTAGAAACCATGAGTGATTTGCGACAAGCGTACTATGCAGTGCATAACCACGTGGCGAAGGTGCATGCACTGGAGCAAGCAGCGCTTTCTAGCGAAGCAGCACTGACTGCTATTCGTGCTTCTCATGATGTAGGGAATCGCAGTATTTCCGATGTACTAGATGCAGAAGCTGATTTGCTGCAAGCCAAACAAGATCTAAATGCCGCCTACTATGACTTACTTTTAGCTGATTTAGAGCTGAAACAAGCCATTGGCAAGTTGTCTATGGCTGATTTAGAGCAAATTAATCTACTATTGCGTAGTTAATAATAGGCTCCGAGCATGGACCCAAGATACTTCAAAATGCGTGGATTATGAAGTATCTTGGGTCCAGTGGTCTCACCCTGAATACATTTTGAAAAAAGACGACCCAGGGAATTTTTTAGATTCTGATACAAGTGCACTTGCGCATGGGTATCGACATCAAGCCAGCCCAATCTGGTCTTTTCCTCCATAAGCCTCATTCACAGAAAAATTTTCCAATTCTGAGCCGATCTTAGTGGACGCTGTTGCTTGAGCACTTACTGCTAAAACCCACCCCTTCATTATTGACTCATTCACTATTAATTTAGTTGACATTCATTATTGGCGATGATAGAGTCTGTTAACTGAATTTATATTATAGGCTGGGAGAAACAATATGTCGGGTAGTGATGAACAACCAAACCATGTACTTTCAGCAGAGCTTGCCTCAAAAACAATACGGGTACCTACATCCTCTTCTTCAGACAGTGGCACCTCTAGCACCACCTCTCCAGACAGTGGCACCTCTAGCCCGTCTCCGGACCGCAACACAGGCACGCCATGCCCTACAAGTGTCCCCCACATGGACAATATTGAAAAAACTTGTTAGCGCCATCCTACCCTTGCAGCAAAGAGAAAAAGAGCAACAAGTCAGTTTATATACAGAGCACCCTGACTTTATCTCCTATATACCTAAGCATCAGCGGGAGGCTTTGCATGCTGTTCAAGCACACGCCCCTACTGATTTGTCAGTTGAGTTGCAGTTCTATAGAAATATATTACCATGCACCTTACAAAAAATGATCGACTTCAAAAAAGTATTGGCGATTCTAGACAAAGCACTGAGTGATGAGCAAATGCAACTGATTTACGAGGGTAAACTTGATCCCGGCAGCCTGATTAGCGTGGATCCATTGACAGATGAAGATATCTATGTTGCGCATGTCATTGCTGTGAACTATCTTATGCAAAAAAGCGGGCTACAAAAACGAGCTGATAAGAGCCCCCTGATGATGGATGAGCAAGACGACATAGAAGAGCCTCAACTCAGCTATCCCTGCGGTCAGCAATCCTATACAGCCACAGTGAATGTCCATCATGCCTTATCCAAGGTATTACCCAGTGGATTGGTCAATGGGGTTATCTCTAATTTGGCACATACTTTTAATGACGTGAGTCAACCTAGAGAACACTCCTACGCGATGAGGCTGTCTTTGTTTCAAGTATTGTTTCATACAACAGGTGATGCGCTTTGCGGCGGCGGCCTCTATGTCTCAGTAGCGGAGACGCCTCTTTTCGGACTACCTATAGCAGGCTTGGGCGTACTACTCAAAATCACAGGAAAGACACTTACACAAGATGCGAAAACAAGCTACGAATACAGCCCAGCACATCCAGATACGCTGAATGCATGGAAGCAACAAGCATATGAACAACACCAGGAAACCTTAAGAGAGCAGGTCTTAAAGACAACGCCCCCTGCGGTGCAAGTCGAGGCCCTTGCCGCACGGGATGCAGTGCCTACTGTTGAATCACAGCCTGTTGAAACTGCAAGGCGCCACATGCTGAGCATGATCTAAAGGGTTTGATTGACACTTGAACGCTTACCAATTGAGCGCAGCAAAAATTAAGATGGTGAGTAAAACTGGTAGTTTAACCACTTTAATGCCTTTCCATTTATAGAGGATATTGAGTACGCATAAAGCAATTAATGCAGGGTATACAACACCTAAGATGGGAACGCTGACAGTCAATATGCCTTGAAAACCTAAATTGCTCATTAGGTAGGTGATGATCATGACCAGTGTCAGGCATTGTCGATAGGATACTTTATGATGAAAGATTTCCTCGTGTAAGTAGTCACTGGCCACATCCGTTAGTGCGAGCGCCGTTGCAATACAAGCCACGGAGACGGTGATACAAACGAATAGGCCTCCGAAATTACCTAATATAGCGGTAGATATTGCGCCTATCATGGCTTCTTCGGGTAGACCTTGTAGCGCGGCAGAGTGATGGTGCGCTATCCACATAAAGCCCAAATAAACACTGCCAGTGAGTAGTGCGCCTAGAACACAAGATTTTAAGGTCAGCGTAGTGGTGTTCAGCGTAGCATTTCTTTTTGTTTCTTGCTGTATAGATT